>CAMWKA010000009.1 GCA_947174725.1 uncultured Lachnospiraceae bacterium
AAATATCTATTACAAGTTCTTTTGATTATTTTGAAAAATGGAAGTGCCAATAATATATTTTGAAATAACTAGATGTTTTAATTCGAAGATTAAGAAAAAGATAAATGTTTTTCGGTATTCTCTCATGACGATTTTCAGGCGACTGTATTGACGTGTATCGGTCAGGACACGACGGGATACGGTACTTCGGTATTTGATTGGAAGGAAGGCGATCAGCGGACGTATTGGTTTCCGTCGGACAGGGTCGTTGACGGAGTAAGGGGATTTAACGTTTATTCGTATGATACAGATAGATATGAGTTAATAGAACTGTCGGATGAGGAAGGAGTCTTTGAGCCTTACCCTTAGTTTTAAACCAACGAAGAAACTGTCTTTATAAAAGGAAAAGATAAGTCCAGATTAATGATAAGATTCTGAAGGATCATGCGCCAAAGAGAGGAGAATAAGCGGATATGAAAGTATCTATAGTGATACCGGTGTATTACAATGAACATAATTTAGATCCTCTGTATCAGGAGATCGTCAACAAGCTATATGTTTATCAAGAGATTGACTGGGAAATCGTCATGGTAAATGACGGTTCTCAGGATGACAGTTACAGGATTATGAAGGAGATCGCCGAAAAGGATCAGAGAGTGAAAGTAATCAGTCTTTCCAGAAATTTTGGATCCCATGCAGCGATTCTCTGCGGCATGGAGAGGTGCACAGGGGACTGTGCCGTCATTAAGGCGGCAGATCTTCAGGAACCGACGGAGATCGTTATAGATATGATCGAATCGTGGAAGAATGGTAATAATGTTGTGCTTGCTGAAAGAGCTGGCAGGGAAGAAGGCAGAGGACAGACAATGTTTGCCAACTTCTATTACTGGCTGGTAAGAAAGACAGCTCTTCCTACGATGCCAAAGGGTGGATTTGACGTATATCTGGTGGATAAAAAGGTGATCAATGTTCTTACGTCTCTGGATGAGACCAACAGTGCTCTGACAGGGCAGATCTTATGGAGCGGATTTAAGACAGGACATGTGTTTTACACTAGAAAAGCCCGAGAGATTGGCGAAAGTAAATGGACACTTAAAAAGAAGATTCGCTTAGTTATGGATACATTATTTAGTTTTTCAAACCTTCCTATCACTGCAGTATCTGTAACCGGATTTATATCGGTTGCCATTGCGTTAATATGGGCAATAGTTGTTTTAATAGCAAAATTATATGGACAGATTGACGTGGACGGATTTACACAGATGTTTATTGTCCAGCTGTTAAGCTTCGGCATCATCATGATGACTCTTGGGATTCTGGGAGAATATTTGTGGCGCACTTTTGACGCATCAAGGGGCCGCCCGCCGTATATCATAGAAGAACAGTTTAGATTGGAAGGGACAGAAGAAAAAAGTACAATGAATGAAGGAAGAAGGGAAAGATAGAATTTAAAAAGGAAGGAGTTTTTTCGATATGCATAATATGAATAAGGTTCAGATGCTGGATTTTCCACAAAATGGAGATGAGAGGGGACATCTGGTTGTTGTGGAGGGAAATCAGTCGATACCCTTTGAAATCAAAAGATGTTTTTATATTTATGGCTCGGATAAGGATGTTGTTCGTGGAAATCATGCCAACCGTGAAACGGAGTTTGTGCTGATCAACGTGGCAGGGACAAGTAAGGTCCGAGTAAAGGATGGAGAAGGAAACGAGGCAATCTTCTGCCTAAACCGTCCGCATACAGGTATTTATCTGCCAACGATGGTATGGAAAGAAATGTATGATTTTAGTGAGGATTCCGTTCTTTTAGTATTGGCTAGCGAGCATTATAAGCCGGAAGAATACATTCGCGATTATGATATATATGTGGAGGAAATTAAAAAGATAATTAAGGGAAAGAATGCCGAAAACTAAAAAGAGGGGAAGAGCATGTTAAGGGATTTAGAGGTGAAAGATGCTCCCAGAATGCTGGAATGGATGCACGATGATGTTGTGCTTAAAGGGCTTCAGCCGGAAAAATTTCGGTCAAAAACATTGGAGGATTGTGTGCATTTTATAGAGGCCAGCGCGGATAAACGGATCAACTGTCATATGGCAATCGTAGATGAGAGAGATCAGTATCTGGGAACGGTGAGTCTTAAGATGATTGATCTGGACTACAAAGATGCAGAGTTTTCTATTGTTTTGAGAAATGACGCACATGGACATGGGTATGCGTTACAGGCTATGAAGGACATCATACGGATCGGTTTTGAGCAATATGGACTGGAAGAAATTTATTGGAATGTATTAAAAAGAAATACGGCTGCAATAAGACTATATGAAAGAGGCGGTTATAAACAGATGACGGCGATCTCAAAGAGAAGGAAGGACAGGGCGCCGGAAGACGTGATTTTTTATCATATAAGGAAGATGGAGTGATATCATGCAGGTAATAAAATATGTTTTTCAGGGACATGGGGACGACCGGGGACAACTGGTGGCGCTGGAAGAGACAAAGGATATTCCCTTTCATATCAAAAGAGTATACAATGTATATAAGACCAGTAAGGATGTTGTCCGTGGGCATTGCGCATATCGGGATAATGATGAGATCATGATCTGTATCCACGGCAGTTGTAAAGTGCGTTTGGACGACGGACTTTTTACAAAGGAGGTTTCGTTGGAAAATCCTTATGAGGGGTTATATGTTCCGAGTTATATGTGGCGTGAGATCTTTGATTTTTCAGAAGATGCTGTATTATCGGTGCTGGCGTCCAGTCTATACGATGAAAAAAACTATGTGCGCGATTACAATGAATTTCTGAGACTGGCTGAGAAAGCAAGAGATTAGATTGAAAAATCAAAGAGTTTTTCAAAACCGAATAAATTCGGTTTGCAAATATTGTGCCTGCGGCCCAAATTCGCAGGCTTTGGAAGGGCATGGTAATTAGTGTGAAAAATATATCTAAGGCAGTAAAAAAGCACTGCAAGGCAGTAAAAAATACTGCCTAAGATATATTAAATTTCACACCGAAAAACGCTCTAAATTGGGATTAATGAGAGAAAGAGCCTGGTAGATGTATGGGATCGAACACTGCAAAGAATAAAGCATCTATAAGAAATAAAATATACCGCAAGCTTCATTGGATCCTGTTTTCCAAGATAAAACCGGGAAAATGGATCAATTTCTTTTATGCATCTTACCGCCATCGCAATCGGAAAGAGGCTCCGGATGCTGATCAGGGAACGGTTTACATCACGCAGATTCCCAATGAAGGAGCGGGTATTGGACACCAGATAGCCAATTTTAACGGAGGGTATCATTATGCGATGTTGTTTGGGATACCCTTTGCTTATCCGGGATTTTGCAATAAAGAATGGGAGCGTTTTCTGGGATTTGGGGAACATGAGGTGTCCGTAAAAGAGTTGAAAAAGCAGGGATATCGGATGAGAAAACTGCCCTATTTTGATGAATCGGAAGAAAGTCTTGCGCTGATCAGACAGATCATCCGCTCTTATGCAGGGGAAAAAGTTATTTTAAGTGTGGAACTGGATCAATTTTATCAAAAACAATATGAAGTGATCCCGTATATCAAACGAAAATTTGAAGAAGCGTCTGCCAGAAAGGAAGATCATTTGATCTATCAGAAGGGCAGAGTCTCTATGGCAGTGCATATCCGGCGGGGGGATATTGTGGCGGCGGGAGAAACAAAGTCCGCGCAACCGGAAGCCGGCGAAGGGAAGGAAGCGGCGGCTGCGCAGGGAATGTCAAAGCGCTGGCTGTCACTGGATTATTTTGTAAATATTGTAAGGCAGGTTTCTGAGAAGATTGGAGACCGGCTGGATATCTATCTGTTTTCCCAGGGCGACAAGAAGGATTATCAGTGCTTTGAGCAGTATGGAAATGTGATATACTGCTTTGACATGTCCGATCAGGATTCTTTCCTTCATATGGTGCGCGCGGATATCTTAGTGATCAGTAAGAGTTCCTTTTCCTATAAACCGGCGCTTCTGGCGGACGGCATCAGAATCTGTCCTCCTCATTTCTGGCATGGTTATCCCAAGGATGGGCAATGGATCGTTGCGGACGGAGAGGGAAGGCTGCCGAATGTAGATTGGTTATCAGATATTTCTTAAGTAGGGGGTTTGCAGATATGTTGAACATTCTCATTTTAGGCGGTAACGGATTTATCGGGAAAAATCTGAAGGAATATTTTGCGACGAAGGACGACCTGCAGGTATGGGCGCCGGGAAGGGCAGAATTGAATTGTCTGTCGGAAGAAGCGGTGGAAGATTATTTAAGGTCGCACCATTTTGATATCGTCATTCATGGGGCGATTTTTGTTCCGCATACCCCGGAAGAAAAGATTTCAGGCAGGATTCTGGAGAATGATCTCCGGATGTTTTATAATTTTCAAAAGTATAGTCATCTTTACGGAAAGATGTTTTATTTTGGTTCCGGTGCGGAGTATGATAAACGTTCTGATATCGTATCTGTGAAAGAGTACGGAAATGTACAGGAAAGAGAAAAGCAGGGAAGAAGGATCCCGGATACCGAATATGGTTTTGCCAAATATATCATACATCAGCAGATTCTGAAGAGTGAAAATATCTATAATTTCCGTGTGTTTGGTCTGTTCGGCAAATATGAAAACTGGAGAACGACCTTTATCTCAGGAGCGTGCTGCAAAGCAGTCAGCGGACTCCCAATTTCCATCAGAAAGAATGTATATTTTGATTATCTGTATATTGATGATTTTTGTAAGATCTTTGACAGGATGATGCGTAAAGAGTTGAAGTATCATGAGTACAACATATGTTCCGGCAGGAAATATGATTTGTTAAGTCTTGCAAAGATCGTTGCAGGGATCAGTGAACAAAAAAACGGAAAAAGACCGGAGATTTTTGTTTGTCAGGAGGGATTGGCGCCGGAATATACCGCCAGCAATGAACGGCTTTTGGAAGAAATCGGAGGATATGAGTTCCTGCCGATAGAGCAGGCGGTGTCGCAGCTGTATCGGTGGTATGAGCAGCATAGTGATATCATCGAAATTTATTCATTGCTGTATCAATAATCAAAAAAGAGCAGAAATGCTCTTTTTAATACCCGGACGAAATATAGCTTTCCGCTCCGATGCTGTATCCGTCGCAGTTCACGGTCTTTCCGTAACATCTTGCCAGAACATGTCCGCCTTGGATGATAAAGGCGCGGGGACACTGAAAGCAATCGTCATTGGCGGTGATATCGAATGAACCGCCGGCAATGAAAAGATATCCTTTGTCAGCATCAACATCATTATCTACTTTGCATCCGTCATCCATGCTTTCGATCGTCATGGTACAGGATAATATGGAGATACTGTCATTGCCTTTCAGAGCGTTATTGGCGGCGGTAAGGTTATAAGTGCCGTCAACGATCGTCAGGTCATTTTTACAGCTGATGGCGTTGTTATAATTGCCGGTGACGTTCAGTGTTCCGGTGCCGTTGAAGGTCAGGTCGTCTTTACTGTAGATGCATCCTTTGACAGTATCGTCCATTGGCGCAAAGCTGTCGGAGACGCTGTTGACGGTTCCTTCCGGGAGAGTGATCACCGTCTTATCCGCGTTGGCAATATATATGGGAGCAGAGGTATTGCAAAAGATGTCGACGTTATTTAGTACCAGCTGCACTTTTTCCTGATCGCTGACATTCACATAGATCTGTCCGTTTGTCAGATTGCCTTCAAAGATATAGGTGCCTTCCTGCGTGATCACAATCTTATTATCCTGAATAGAAGCGCCTACACCGGTGATCGTCACTTCCATCTTGTCCATTTGGATTAGCGTAACGGACGCTTCATCATAGGTATCTGTCAGGTCATAAGAGGTAAAGCGGATCTGATTGTCGGAGACATTATATACGATGGGATCCGGTTTTTCTGAACTTGTATTGGTTCCCGATGCATCAGAACCGGAAGCGTCAGTAGTTCCGGTCTGGGAGGATACGCTGTCTATGCCGGATGGGTCAGCGGCTTCGGAAGCAATGTTGTCTGAGGGAGTTATGACAGCAGTGTCTCCGGTAGAAGGGTCAGTTCCATTGTCGGAGCTCTGGCTATTACATCCTGCGGCAATGAAACTAAAGAACAGGCAGGCAGCTGATATTATAAACAGTCTTTCTATTTTTCTCATTTTTGTATTCTCCTCTCATGCCTCATAATTTTTAGGCAATTGCGAAACGCTATAGTTCGTAAACTTCCGTTGCGCAATTGTCTGCATAATTCTGTCCACGAGGTTTACATAACCTGAAGTTTGAATATCTATGTTTCAAAAATGATTTCATTTATGATGTTAGAACATCTATGTTAAAACATAGATGTTCGAAACATAGATATTCAAACGAAGAGTTATGTAAGCCGTACTTAACTCTTTCGCAATTTGACCCTATTCAATCACATTAAGATCTACGTTTACCGCCGGCGGTATTTCATTACCGCTGACGACGCCCTCTTCTCCTTCGGGGAACAGTTCCTCTTCTGGAACGGGATCTGATACAGTATATGGCGCTTCATGTCTATTATATCCGTACATATGAATACTCCTATCGATCCAGTTATATCTGTTCTGAACAAAGGTCCGCAGGGCATTGACCTGATATTCGGAACTGCTGGTACCGCGTACATGATTATTATAGACGCGGGAAGCTGCAACCATCTCACCGTGCCGGTCGATGGATTCCATAGCCGTGGCAAGCAGGTCTTCTTTGACTTCATCCCACCGCTCCTGCACAGCAAGCATAAAATCATCCGATTGATAGAGATAGCTCATATAATGATTTTGTGCAAGATCATAGACCTGCTCCGCAGTCGCCCAATAAGCATAGCTCTTGTTGTCATTGTCAAAGTTACCGAATGCCATATCAAAATCCCATACAGGTCCTAACATGACTTTTTCTCCCGGACGTCGGTAAAGGAAGCTGCTTCGCCAGAAAGATGAGTCGGTATTATTGGTCAGTTCCATAACAATAAACCAGTCTACCCACGAATCCATGTCGATATATTCTTCATATCCCGTACCTCTGACAAGCGCGCGGTCCAGTTCATTCATGTAATTATAAACATAGTAAAATTCATCGTTGTAAGGTTTGTCTATCATAGGATATTGAAAAAACATTTTCGGAGAATGTGCAGTCATAAAATATTCCTGACCATATACATGGGGTCTCATCAGATCTCCTCCGCACTCCAAGAAAAAGGCAAGATCCATATCCTCGCTATCTTCCGGCGGCTGATAATCTTCCCCGGAAAACATATTGATCTTTTGCAGATCCACCTCTATTTTTTCGGAAAAGGTATAGACTCCCAGATACTCTCCATTCAGATAGACGTCCACCGGAATCTGTTCCGGCGTATATTCCAGATGATCCATGCAGGCGGCGATATCCATGGCAACGCAGTTGCGGATCAGGGAGGGATCCCGGTAAGTAGAGACAAGGACCCATTTTTCGGAAGGGATCATGCCGAAGAAAGAGACTCTGTCATCAAATTTTATAAGATAGCTTTTCTGTGTAGAATATCTCCAACTGGTATTGCCTCTTCCGCGGATACTGATTTCATATGTTGTGTCGTCGAGGGTAAAATTACCGCTGACATATTCATACTTGGAAGTGATCTCTGCTCCCATATCCGTCGTAAGGAACATAGTGGGAATATCATAGGTCTGGCGTCTTGTCACAACAGGATAGGAAGTGATGTTTCCGTCAGAATCTACGATATATAGGATAGGATTCTGTGTCAGATCGATGCTGCCGTTGGAATTGATATATGCGGGAGTGAAGGAATCCGATGCATCCACAGAAGCAGTCGAAGGCAGATCAGAGGTCCCGGCGCTGTCCGGATCATAAAAGTAGCAGCCGCGCTCCGGAAGATCCTCTGTGATTTGGTCGTTGGCAGCAGCTGTCAACTCTTCATTGTCGGATGGTGTTTCTTCCGGCAGCTTAAAGGTGACGCGTGCAGCGGTCAGCATCGCATCGTCGATATCGGGAGTGATTTCCAGATAGATAATACCGTTTTCAAAAGAACAGGTAACGCCATCATAAGCTGATCCATAATAGGAAGTTTTATAATAAGTAACAGATTCCGGCAGCAGTCCGGCGGATGATATCGAAGCGTTATTCGTATCAGCCATATTAATAATACTGGGTGTGCCGGGATTGACAGAAAGAGTATAGGTTCGCGGAATGTTTGGATCCTGATAAGCATCATTGGTCATATTACTGCTTGGACTTAAGACAGCGGATATGGTTTCATTGCTTGAAGAAGTGGCGGAATCATCCATATTTTCCGAGCCCGGCAGATGGGTGCAGCCGTATAAAACCGCTGCCAAAGATAAAGCCGTTAGCATGATCGTTTTATGTATGCGGAAAGAATATGCTGTTTTCTTTAATTGAATAATATGTTCTTTCAATTTCATCACACCTTTATGTTTTTTGATGTCATCTTAGCGGATATCAGCAATCAGCCAGCTGCCATTCTGTAGTACAAAGTAATAGACGTTATCGGTTGTATCGATCATTTCCCGACCGCTTGATAACGTCATGGACTTATCAAAGGAGACGCGGCAGGAAAAGCACCGGTCATTATATGGGATATATTCCGTGATACTTTCATTTAAGAAGTGCGTATCGGTATGCGCGGAAAAAATCTGCATGTCTTCACGGCGGTATTGGTCTGCCAGAGTCAGATAGATAGAATCTTCCGGAAATAATTCCCGTATCGGGTCCACGCTCTCTCGGCAGCCCGGCAGGTCTCTGGAAAAAAAGTTGGAATAGGTTTCTACCGCATCCAATACGATGGATCTTAATTCCGTGCTGATTTCTTCTTCCGCCGGAAGATAACAGAGGGTAATATTGTCGGAAGAGGTTTCCGTGTTATCGGTAACAACAGGGATTGCAGAGGAGGTATCGGATAGTGGCAGTTCACAACCGTCTGCATTCAAAACCGTAATCTGTGCAGGGTGTTTTAATCCGCTTACCTGATAAGTAACCTGCTCCGGTACACTGACATATGCCGCGCTGTATTCCAGTTCCTCATAAAATACTCTTTCCGTAATATAAGTATCGGTAAGAGGGATATTATTGATTTTAACAGTATAGTTACTTGGTACGGTTATAGCAGCGCTGTAGTCTCCGCGATCTTCATATGCGTCCAGTGCCGTAAGCTGCCAATCGGTAATCGGTATCGCAATCAGGCGCGTGGTGGTACTCATAGGTTGTAGGACAGCTGTTCCGACCGGCGTTTCTCCTGCGTAGATGCCGTAGGTGAGAGTGCCGTCCGTATAACTCTCCTTCAGAAAATGATACTGCAGGTCGTTATTTTCCAAAAGCAGCCGCAGTTGTTCCTGATAATCTTCTAACGTCTCAAATTCGTTAAAGGTCAGTACCGCCGTATTCATGGATAAAGTGAGATCGGGCACGGCGATCAGCGCATCCATCAAATACTTTGGCTGAGACGCCTCATAAAGAATCAGGGTTTTTCGCGCATACCAAAGAAAGACCATCATCAACAGAAGCAGGACTGCCAGATAGATCATATAGATCATTTTCATTTTGCCTGACTTTTTTTTCATACCAATCCTCATATTCTTCGCGAAGCAGCCTTTGCTGCGACTTAATAAAGAAATGAAAAACGCCGTTTAAAAGCGAACTCGTTCGCTTTTGCGTTTTTCGGTGTGAGACTTAGAAGTTCTTCTCACACTTATCTGGTAACGATAAACGCTGTTGGCAGCCGCTTGGAAGCGTCTGCATAGGAAAGCGTAGAGGAGGTGATCCTGTATTCGCCGTCATAATAAAGGGAAGAGGAGCTTCCCCCGTCTAAATTGGCGGCATTGACCGCGCCGTATTCCGAAAGGATGTTGATCAGATCTTGTCCGGTGGCACCCAGATGACCGGCTGTTCCACGACCGTCCGTTACCAGAAATAGTACGGTTCCGTCAGCGCATTGTCCGATGGCGGTGCGGGGATTGGCGCCGACTCCTCTGCCGTTTAGATTGACCGGTACGCCATCTTCTATAAGTTTTGTAAAATGATTTGTATCGCCGTTGCTGATATCTTTAAAGGATACTGCGTCTATAATCATGTGATCTGTTACATAGGAGGTAAATTGGTCCGCTGTCATGGATCCGATTTCCTTAATAATGAGTATATGGCTGTCGTTAAATCCAATCATAACGTCGCCGTAGGAAGGTTCATTAAATAAGATTTCTCCGTCGCAGACTACTACACCGACGGGACGACCTCCCCAGTTGACACCGGCTGTAATGAATTCTCCTGCATTGATGGCGGCAAGGGCGTCATAAACGTCACAATATTCACCGGTTGTCAGTCCATTCTTTTCTCGTTCGGTTGAAGACCAGGGATAAGATGTGGCAATACCAACACGGGACGGGTCACGAACCACAAGAAGCTGCGCGTCAAAAGTTCTGCCGCTGATCGGGATCAGACCGATCTCACTGATCTCGTTGACTACGGAAGGAATTTCTGTGACTATCGAACTGTTCCCTGTTCTTACAGAGGAAGAGACAGCTTCTGTAGCAGTGGAATCATCCGTAAGGGTATCAGTGGAAGCTGTCTGCTGTCCGGAAGGATCCAGTAATGCGGCATACCGCGCCGCGGCATCATCTGTAGCAGTACGGCTTTGGGTAATGGCAAGCACCTCTTCTTCCGACAGATACCAGGAAACGACAAATTTCATGCCGCCGGTTTCCAGCATGGTTGCTACAAAAGTATTGCGCGCCGTGTTGGAGGGTCCTTTGCAAAACAGCATCATCAAAAGATATAACGTCAGGATGACGACAGCGATTGTGCTGATAAAAAATAACATTATCCATCCCAGTGCCTTTAAAAATTTTCTGCTGTCCATCAGCTATCCTTTCTTTCAGTTGACTTATACAGGAAACTTTAGCTTGATTTTGTATTGTATCACAAATAGCGATATTATACAAATTTATTCTTATCTCTATACATATTATACATATTGCCAGATACTATGCAAATTTATGCCGGAGTAAAAAACTGTAAAAGATGATCATAAATCCTTGTCTGAACAAGAGATTTGTAATATAATAAAATGGACTATTGAATATTTGGAGGTTGTTTTTTCGTGCCTGCTGGAACCGGTTATCTGATCACGACTGTTATGATGTCATTCATCATGGTTATATATTTTAATAAAACCAGAAAAATTGCGGTTTTTCAGGATGAGATTTTATTGCTGTTAGTTGTTATGAATGATTTGTCGGCAGTCTGCGAACTTATAAGATGCGGTATGACCGCCATGCTGGGAAGCAGTAACGTTGCGGCAGGTACATTGATAGCGTGCTCGACAGGATATTTTGCGACGCATATTCTGGTGCTCCCTTTGATGTGTCTGTATATCCTGAGTATTGCCAAATCTTGGCGGGAGACTTCCCTGTTGTTTAAACTGTCCTTTGTGCTTCCGTTGTTGTTGGCCGGCGTTATGATCCTGACGAATCTGAAAACAGGATATCTGTTTACGATTACGGCGGATGGCATTTATCAGCGTGGAAAGGGAATTCTTGGATTTTATATGATTGCGGGATACTACCTGATGTATCTGATCGGATTGATCATCGTTTATCGCAAATACTATTCCTTCAGCAGGAAGATGATATTTGGGGCTGTGATAGCGATGTGCGTGGCAAGTACGCTGTTTCAGTTTCTGTTTCCGTCGCAGGTTCTGGAGACAACCGCTATTGCAGTCGGTTCGTTGATATTGCTTTTCTTTATTCAAAATCCCGGCGCGCAGATAGACCGTACGACCAAAGCATACTCGAAAAAGATATTTTACAGCGTGATGCGACAAAACTGCCTTTTCGGAAATCATCGTGAACTGTTTATGATCGTGTTAGATAATCTGCAGAAAGATGAATTTAACGCGGATTATGAAAAGTTGGACGATGCATTGTCGCAGATGGTCGGTTTTTTGAAAAAGCTGCATACAAAATGTAATGTATATCGAATAGATAAATATGTATTTTGTCTGGAATTGTCCAATCTGCAGGAAACAAGAACAGAGCAGATCCTGGAAGAGATCCGTGAGCGCTTTGAAAACCCTTGGGGATATGTGGAGTGCAATCTGTATTTAAAAGCGAAGATTGGCAGGATCTCTATTCCGGATGAACTCCATACGATCGACCAACTGCTGGGCGTCTTAGATTGTATGGTGTTGGAAGAATACACAGAGGAGACGCTGCGTGTGGAGCAATTTGATCTGGAGGAATCGGAACGTTCCAAAAAGATCAGTGATGTGCTGGCGCAGTCTATGGAGAAAGGTAAATTTGATATGCGGTATACGCCGATCTGCTGCCTGAGGGACAGAAGCATTGTTGGCGCAGAGGTGACGATTCGTTTTTATGAAGATAGTTTAGGATATATATATGATGATGAGATACTGGAATTTGCTGAGAAGGCAGGTCATGCGGCGAATCTCGGACAGATGATTTTTGAATATACCTGTCGTACCATAGAGGAGGAAAATCTGGAGAAAATAGGTATCAAATTTATCTGTATCCAGATTCTTCCTGCATTGTGTATGCTGCAGGGATTAAGTGACAGGCTGATTGATATTATGGAAAAATATCACGTCAATCCCTCAAGTATCTGTCTGCAGATCTCGGAGGCTGCTATTGCTAATGCAACAGGAACCTTTCGTGAGAATATGGAATTTCTTGCTAATAAGGGCGTGAGATTCTGTTTGACAGGATACGGAAGTGGATATACTAATATCTCATCCATTTACGATCTGCCCTTTTCGCTGATTAAATTCAGCGAGAGCTTTACGCAGTCGGCATTGGTAAATGAAAAGGCAAGAATCACCTTTGAGTGTCTGCTGGCGCTTTTCAGAGAGCTGAATCTGGAAACAAGGGTACCGGGGATCGATGATTTGGATTTCTTTGATATGGTATCGGATATGGCTTGTGATTACGCGGAAGGAGATTATTTCTTCGAACAGCTTGATATGGCGGGATTCCGGCATCTTTTAAAGGATGCGGCGGAACAGACAAAGCATCAGATGGAGGAGGCAGAGAATGGGGTATAATTTTAGTTATAGTTATGTCGCAATCGTACTCTTCTTTTTGCTGCTCTTCTTTTTTAGCGGCAAGAAAAAGATTACTCTGCAGATTTATAATATATATTATATTATGTTAGGTTTTATGCTCTTCTCCGCTATTATGGATGTGATCTTGTTTCAGCAGATTCAGAGCGGGATGTTACAAGGGACGATGGTCATGGATATCATAGCGGTCTTTTATATCCTGATCCAAAAAATGATTTTTCCTGTCTGTATCATGTATTTATTGAGTATTTCCAATATTGATCTGACGAAGAATAGAAAATGGAGGCTGAGTCTTGATCTTCCTTATATGGTATTAGCCGGACTGGTGATCGCGTCTATTTGGACGGGATGGGTATTTGGATTTGATCAGAACGGAATGATCACGACGGGTAGTATTCCACTGATCAGGCAGATCTATATGGCCTACTATTCTGTGCATACCCTGGTGGTCATTGTCTGTTACAGAAAGACGATTGGATTTGAGAAGATTACTTATATATTGAATTGTATTGCCTTTTTATTCTGCGCCAATATGATACAGTTGATCTTTCCGGAACAGAGGATATTTTTCTTTATTATGGCATTGTGCGTCATTTGTATGATCTATTCCGTGAAACGGCCGGATGAGGCGTTTGATGAGACGAATGCGCTTTATCGGGATGCGCTGTTGAAAGAAGTTGCCACTGAATATAAATCCCGTTCCCCGTTCTTTATCTTTTTTATCAGGATCCATGATTATAAGATATTGACGGATTCGCTTGGTCAGGATTCCATCAATGAGATATTTTCTGATGTGGTTTCCTTCCTGACTGTATTTACCAAAGGAACCAATGTATTTCGCGTGGATGATAATGTGCTTGCGATCAAGATGAAAATCATGGAAGAGGAACAAACGGAGAATATGATCAAAGCCATTGCGCAGAGATTTAAGCAGGCATGGAAGAATGGAGCCATGAAGGCGGTCTTATCCACCAGTTTTGTGAAAGCCAAATGTCCCGAGGAGGTTTCCGCATACGAGGATTTTGTACATCTGATCAGCGTGGTAGGCAGGAAAGAAGGTATCATTGATCACGTATACGGCGTCAATGAAATTATCGGGGAAGATTATGAGAAAGAGATCATAGAGGCAATCAAGCGTGGTCTGGAAAAAGATAAGTTTCAGGTTTATTATCAACCGATCTTTTCGACCAAGGAAAAACGTATCGTAGCAGCAGAGGCTTTGGTTCGGTTAAATGACGATAAGCTGGGCTTTATCTCTCCTGAGGTTATGGTGCCGCTTGCCGAGCGGGAGGGCTATATCCTAGAGATCGGAAAGAAAGTGTTTACGGAAGTATGCCGTTTCTTTATGGAGGAAAATCTGACGGATCTTGGGATCGAGTATATTGAAGTCAATCTTTCCGTAAAACAGTGCATGCACCATGAATTGGCGAAGAATTTCTTAGAGATCATGAAGCAATATGGACTAAGTAATAGTCAGATCAATTTTGAGATCACGGAATCTTCAGCGATGGTTTCCAACGCTGCTTTGATCAGTAATATCAACTATTTTGAGGAAAATGGTGTTTCCCTTTCCCTGGATGATTATGGAACGGGATATTCCAATGTTTCTTATCTGTACCAGATGCCATTCCAGATCTTAAAGATCGATAAGAGCATCCTCTGGTCTTCAGAAAAGAATCAAAAGGCTGATTTCACACTAAGGAGTATTTTTGATATGACCAATAAGCTGGGACTTCATGTTGTAGTGGAAGGCGTGGAGACGGAGGCGCAGATAATTAAGCTGTTAAAATTGGGCTGCGATTATTTTCAGGGATATTACTTCTCCAAGCCTATTCCCGGAAAGGATTATATCAGATACCTTGAAGAATTTCAATTACCGGAGGTATGTGACGCATGAGAATCAATATTTATTATGGAGGGCGCGGACTGATCGGCGACCCGACGATGTTTGTTGTAAAGAAAATGATGCAGGTATTGGAAGAGTTAAATGTCCGTGTTGAAAAATACGACCTGTATGACCAGAAAAATAATATTTCCCGGCTGCCGCAGACATTAAAGGAGGCGGATGGAATAATTCTTGCCTCCACTGTGGAATGGCATGGCGTAGGCGGATATATCATGAATTTTCTGGATGCCTGTTGGCTGTTTGGCGATAAGGAAAAAATACGACAGACGTATATGGCTCCGGTGGTGATGTCTACAACCTATGGAGAAAAGGAAGGACAGCTGGATCTGATCAATGCGTGGGAGGCATTGGGCGGGATCACCTGTAACGGCATCTGCGGTTATATACCTGATGTAGCGGAGCTGGAACGCAGTGAACAGTATCAGATGATCATTGAAAAATGCGCGGAGAATATCTACCGTTCCATCAATCAGAAGCTAAGTTCTCTGCCGGCAAGCGGTATGGCTGTAAAGCAGAAGATCTATAAGACAAGGGACAATTTTTTCAGCCAGCAGGAAACAGAGCAGCTCTCGGAATATGTGTCTGACGATCAGTATGTGGACAAGCAGAAAAAGGATATTCAGGAGCTGGCCAATATATTTAAGGGAAAGCTGGGAAGTTCGCCCAAAAATCACCAGAGGAATTATATCGAGTTGTTTGAAAAGGTATTTCTTCCGCAGCCGGAAACGCACCTGAAATATAAGATCCATCTTCGCGGAAAAGCAGATCCGTTTGTTATTATCATCGACAACGCAAAGCTTGTGATCCAGGAGAAGGAAATCAGCGGTCAGGATGTCGAACTTACTATGGATATGGATGTTTTTGATGAGATCGTGGACGGACGCAAGACATTTCAAGGCGGATTTATGGAAGGCAGTATTGTCTCCAAAGGTGACTTCAAGAGTCTGCGGACGCTGGACAGTCTGTTCCCATTCATGAAGTAAAATATATCTCCCTTTTCGGAATTGTGTACTTGTAAAAAATAGGTTACAATAATGTTAACAAATCGAAGTTCGTGGAGGAAATTAATTTGGGGTATATAGGCGACAATATCATTGAATTTCACGGAGAAACACATAAAGCGTTATGTTCCGATAGAGAGTCTTACGTTTCCGTTAATGGCGTGCGGCATGATATATTACCGAAAACTTTTTCTAAATTTAAAAATATCTTAAATACTAAGGAATATGTTGAAAGGATTGAATGCTTTGCATATTCGGTATTAATTGCAAAAAGTATTGATAATGATGGATATTTTGCAGAATAGCAAAATTCAGTATGTACAGTAGTATATTTTTTGTTCTGCAGTTTTATTTATGAGGTTTACATAACTCGAAGCTTGCGCATCTAGGGTCCAAAAATGATTTCATTTATGATGTTTTTGGACCCTAGATGCGCAAACAAAGAGTTATGTAAATCGGATTTGACATTTTTGCAAGTGCTTAAAATATAATTAAG
>CAMWKA010000010.1 GCA_947174725.1 uncultured Lachnospiraceae bacterium
ATCATATGGAACAATTATAAATATCTATAATGTGGTAACAGATGAATTGGTATTCAGGAAAGGATATTAAATTCTTGACGCTCCGAATGTAATCATCCGCGATTCTTGTAAAATTATATTTAATACTATATAATAAATGAGGACAATCGATGATTTCGTGATTATTAATTGATATAAACGCGTTAAGAGAAGCGCCGCATAGAAAGCAGCGCGGAAATGGGGAAAAATGAAAAACAAAAAACATAAGATTTTTTATGGTATAATGCTTCTTCTGTTTGCCGTAGGCTGCGGTAAGAAAGAAGGCGAAACGATTTCCGATAATATGGCGCTTGGGAACACAGGCAGTGATATCATAAATTTTACAGGAAGCCTGTCGGATAATATGTCGGGAGAACTATCACAGAATGGTATTATCGATCTTTCGGGAAGCGTTTCACTTAATGTTTCCGCGGATATGGCAGGGGTATCTTCCGATAGTATGTCAGGAAATCTGTCCGGTAATGAAGTGGGAGGAGACGCGCTTGTTGATCCGGAAAGCAGTATGGACAATGTTGCCAGTTCGATTTCCTCCAACGATCTTCTTGCGGAGTTGGGAGTGTACTCTAACTGTATTTATATTGCTAATATGAGCGGAAAAGATATTGATGTCCTGACATTGATATTTTCCGAGGGAGAAGTGAGAGGCGGAGAGATCCTTGGCGGGAAAGTGTTAAAGGACGGAGAACTTTTTACTTATGCGGCAACGGATATTAAAGCTTTGCAGGAGGCAACCGGACTGAAGCTGACTGTCACGGCAACTGCGAAGGATGGTACGGTAATGGCATTTCCGGAGGTGCGCGTGATCAATCCGTCAGGCTGTACCGTGGTCTTAAGCCGGGGGCAGTCCACCAGTGAGAATCAGGCGGGATATGAAGTGTATATTGAGTAAAGATAAAGATTTTTTTAAGTATCCTTTATAATTATTGTAATCATATGGTAAATAATCATGTCCTTTGATATAATAAGCCGAAAATTTACAGGTTTAGAGAAAGGTGTGGTTATTTTATGGTTCGGCTGTTTATTATTGGGATAGACTGTTTTCCGATATGGATTCTTGTGATCCCGGTAATTGCTATTTTGCAATTTTTTGTATTCAAGCAGCGCGGTTTTAGAAAGTTCTTTATGGCGTTGGTTTTTGCGTTTTATTTAATTGGCGTCTTTTTCGTGACGGGTATTCCTACGTTTGATTCTTTGAGAATAGAACTTCATTTTCAATGGATCCCTTTGATTGATATTGTAAACGAACCTGTGGGATATCTTAAAAATACGGTGTTGAATATTATTTTATTTATGCCGATGGGATTTTTACTTCCTGCACTCTGGAAGGAGTACCGTTCTTTCAAAGCAACGCTTTTTTCAGGATTTGCGACGTCATTACTGATAGAGATATTACAGATCTTTACTTTTCGGTTGACGGATGTTGATGACCTGATTACGAATACGATAGGAACTGTCGCGGGATATTATTTATGGAAGATGGCGGCGAAAAGGATTGTGAAAAAGCCGTCGGAGGGATACGAAGCGAAGAAAAGATTCGGAAGATATGAACCGATCATTATTTTAACGGTTATGTTCCTGATCCACTTTTTCTTAAAGCCTCTGGTATTAAATGCCGTATGGGATCTGGTCTTATCTAGTTCATGGTGGGAAAGGATAAGATAGTTTTTGAAAAATGAAAAGGCATAGTTTTATAAAAAAGGAGAATTAGTCATGAAAATTGAATTTGAAAAGATTACGGAACAGGCGCACCTTAAATTTAAGGGCGGAGAAGGCAATACCAATTTGAAAATGTACGAGGATGAAAATACAAAGATCATGCGGGGGCGGCTGGAACCGGGTGCGTTTATCGGACTGCATACCCATGAGGCCAATTGTGAAGTGGTCTTTATCGTGGAAGGCGAGGGCAAGGCTGTCTATGACAATGTGGAAGAGATCTTAAAAGCCGGAGACTGCCATTATTGTCCAAAGGGACACGCACACA
This sequence comes from uncultured Lachnospiraceae bacterium, assembly GCA_947174725.1. Lineage (GTDB taxonomy): Bacteria > Bacillota > Clostridia > Lachnospirales > Lachnospiraceae > NK4A136. Next base: position 2,021 of record CAMWKA010000010.1, read on the forward strand.
GTCTGATCAATAACAGCGATCAGGATCTGATTTTTTATGCAGTTGTGCCGGAGCTGCGATGATAGGATCCTCCGGGATTGTTTTTGTTTGATGGAATGAAAAAATATTGTGCCTGCGGTGCGGATGCACAGGCTACGGAAAGGCATGGTTATTAAAATCATGCGATCGGAAGAAAAACTGGGAACGGAGCGAATGGGTAAGCTGATGATATCTATGGGGATTCCCACATTGGTCGCACAGCTTATTAATTTGCTTTATAATCTTGTTGACAGAATGTATATCGGGCATATCGTCGGACCGGATGCGCTGACAGGAGTGGGACTTACACTGTCCATCATCATGCTGATCTCGGCATTTAGCGCATTAATGGGCGCAGGAGGCGCGCCGCTTGCGGCAATCGCCATGGGACAGGGTGACAAAAAGCGTGCTGCGACGATCCTTTCCAATGCAGTTGTTGTACTGCTGTGTTTTTCTGTTATTTTAATGGTTGTATTTTATTACGTCGAGAAGCCGTTTCTTTATCTGATCGGTGCCAGTGACGCAACCTATCCATATGCCGGAGATTATCTGAAGATCTATCTTTTGGGAACGCCCTTTGTCCAACTGGTGATCGGATTGAATCCGTTTATTACAGCGCAGGGTAAGTCAAGGACTGCGATGGCGTCTGTATTGATTGGAGCGGTACTTAATATTATCCTGGATCCCATTTTTATTATTGTGTTTCGCATGGGAGTACAGGGAGCGGCATTGGCGACCGTGCTTTCCCAGTGTGCCAGTGCAATCTGGGTTCTGCATTTTCTGATGTCAAAGAAGGCATCGCTGCATATACAGAAAGAGTATTTAAGACCTCAGTGGCGTGTCATAGGAAACGTCATGTCCCTGGGCATCTCTCCATTTATCATGCAGAGTACGGAAAGTCTGATCGCAGTCATATTGAGCAGCGGCTTACAGAAATACGGGGGAGATATCTATGTGGGTTCCCTGACGATATTGCAGAGTATCATGCAGCTTGTGAATACGCCGATTTCCGGATTTACGCAGGGTGTGCAGCCGATTCTTAGTTACAATTATGGGGCGGGCAATACCGCAAGGGTAAAGCAGGCGTACCGGATCATTATTTCCTTAACAACAGGCGTTTCGTTTCTGTTGACGATTTCCGTGATGCTCTTTCCGGGTATGTATGCAATGATTTTCACAGATGATGTGATTTTGATTGGCGTTGTGGAGAAGGTTGCGCCGATCTTTATGGCGGGTATGCTGATCTTTGGGATCCAGATGGGCTGCCAGACAACTTTTATGGGTCTGGGACAGGCGAAGATCTCTTTATTTATGGCCTTGCTTAGAAAGGTCTTTCTTTTAGTACCGTTCGCGGTTATCTTTCCGTTGTTCACGGGAAACGTCATGAGTATTTATTATGCGGAGTGTTGCGCAGACGCGCTGGCAGCGATGATCTGCGGGACAGTGTTTTTGTATTATCGAAAGAAGCTGGTGTGAAAAATATTATGCCTACGATTTGGATTTACAAGTTATAGAAAGGCATGATCATGAAAAAGAGTATTATGCAGACAATGAATATTTCATATAAAATATGGTATTCTAATGAATATAGAATGAATTAAAATGTAAAGGGAGAAAGTTTGTTGATATGAAGCAGTTTGATTATGTAATTACAGATGAAATCGGCATACATGCAAGACCCGCGGGACAGCTTGCAAAGGAAGCAAAGAATTTTCAGTCGTCGATCAAGATTTCGATAGACGGGAAAGAGGCCAATGTGACAAAATTGATGGCAGTCATGGGGTTGGGTATTAAAAAAGGCAATACAGTAACCATTACGGCAGATGGCGCGGATGAGGAAGAGGCGATTGCGGTAATGGAAAAGTTTATGAAAGATCATTTATAAGGAATGTGTTAGGTCAAATGATTTAAAATTTGGGAAAGTGAGCGTATTGTTTCATGGAAACATGTAAAGGAACGAAGATCTATGACGGGATTGCCATCGGGAGTATCTTTTTTTATAAGAAGCATGAAAATAGCGTTGAAAGAAAGCGGGTAGAAGACATCGAGGCAGAGATTGCCCGTTATGAAGAGGCGAAGAAAAAAGCCATTGAGCAGTTAAATGCTCTCCATGAAAAAGCAGTTGTAGAAGTGGGAGAAATCAACGCGCAGATCTTAGAAGTGCATGCCATGATGCTGGAAGATGATGATTATAATGATTCGATCCATAGTCTGATCAAAAATCAGGGAATCAATGCCGAATGTGCCGTTGCGACTACAGGGGATAATTTTTCAGAAATGTTTGCCAATATGGATGACGAATATTTCAAAGCGAGAAGCGCTGATGTAAAAGATATTTCAGAGCGTGTAATTAATGTGCTGGGAGGTGGTCACGGCGCGGATGAACTGAAGGAGCCCTGTATCATTGCCGCTGAGGATCTGGCGCCCAGCGAGACGGTGCAGATGGATAAAACCAAGCTTCTGGCATTTGTGACAAGGCATGGATCCACCAATTCCCATACGGCGATCCTTGCCAGAACAATGAGCATCCCGGCTTTAATCAAGGTAGATATTAAGGAAGAGTGGAATCATAAGACGGCGATCGTAGACGGTTATACAGGGACGCTGATCGTTGATCCGGATGCAGATACCCTGATTTCTTATCGGGAGAAACAGAAACGGGATGAGGAACAGAAGCAGCTGTTACTGGATCTGAAAGGAAAGGAAACTGTTACAAAGAGTGGACAGAAGGTAAAATTATATGCAAATATCGGAAATGTATCCGATCTGGGGGCGGTATTACAGAATGATGCAGCCGGTATCGGACTGTTTCGGAGTGAATTTCTTTATCTGGGAAAAAATACCTTTCCTACAGAGGAAGAACAGTTTTCGGCATATAAGCAGGTTGCGGAGACGATGGCGGGCAAACGTGTGATATTCCGGACGCTGGATATCGGGGCGGACAAACAGGCGGATTATTTTCAGCTGGGAAAAGAGGAGAATCCCGCGATGGGTTACCGCGCGATCCGGATCTGTTTAAGTGAACCGGAGATCTTTAAGACACAGCTTCGGGCGATGCTGCGTGCAAGCAATTATGGAAAGATCGCCATAATGTATCCGATGATCACATCGGTGGACGAGATCAGGGATATCAAAAAGATCATGACGGAGGTTAAGGAAGAACTTGCTACATTAGGCGTACCTTTTGATGATGTAGAACAGGGTATTATGATCGAGACCCCTGCGGCAGCCATGATCAGCGATCTGCTGGCGAAGGAGGTTGACTTTTTCAGCATAGGCACCAATGATCTGACACAATATACCTTGGCAGTCGACCGGCAGAATAATCGGTTGGATCGATTTTATAATCCGCATCATGAGGCGGTTCTTAGAATGATTCGTATGGTGGTGGATAATGCGCATAAAGAGGGCATTTGGGCGGGTATCTGTGGGGAACTGGGAGCGGATATGACGCTGACGGATAAGTTTCTGAAGATTGGTGTGGATGAGTTGTCCGTATCACCGGGTATGATTCTGCCATTGCGAAAAAAGATTCGGGACGCGGAATAAGAAGTTGATTGAGTTTGTAAGAAAGATATGGTAAAATACAAAAGCAAGTAGTCATACATGGCATGGCTTATAGCTGTGCCATTTGTTTAAACGGACATAATTTCAAAGAAGTAAAATAAGAAATGATTTGTATAAGAGACTGCATAGAAGAACATAAGCTCTGCCTCGTGGGCAGCAGTACCGCGCATATGGTTTTGGTCTGCCCGATGATGTCAGAGCAGTTACATAAAGTTGAGGAACATTGGCAAAAGATCAAAGAATTATCATCGGAAGATGGGATCATGAAAGAAGACTTTTTATTTGCCGCCATCGAGATAAGGGATTGGAATGGAGAATTATCACCCTGGGGGATGCAGATAAAAGGAGTTGGAGATTTTGCCGGAAAAGCGGATAAGATGCTCGACCTGATTATAAAACAAGGGATTCCTGCGATCCGTGATATGATGATCAGGGGTGGTGCTTCCGATAAACATAATCTTCAATTTTTGATCGGCGGATATTCCTTGGCAGGATTGTTTGCATTATGGTCGATGTATCAAACGGATGTATTTTGCGGCGCGGCTTGCTGTTCCGGTTCGTTGTGGTATCCGCAGTTTATAGAATATGCAAAAACTCACGATCTTCCGAAACAAAGTGTGATTTATCTTAGTCTCGGAACGAAAGAGGAGAAGGCAGGGCAGACGGTATTCTCTAAGATCGGTGATGCAACAAGAGAATTATATGCATATTATAAACTGTCAGAGACAGTAGAGGAAACCATATTGCAATGGAATCCCGGAAATCATTTTAAGGATGTTGACGCGCGGATAGATAGAGGATTTGCATGGTTGCTAAATAAAATTTCTATTTTAGCTGCCGAAGGTAGCATGGAGGATTAGATTGAAAAATAAGCTCGATAGCTTATTTTTCAATCAGCAATTTGAGTCAGAGCCTCAAATTGCTTTGATCGCAGATGAGAAACCGCCTACGCGGATTTCTCATCGCGTGTCATCGCAGCAAGCTGCTCTGACAGGGAGGATTAGTATGAGAACAATTATCGAAAACCAACAGTTTGATGAGGAAAGAGCATTATATTATTCACAGGGATGCGATATTAAGAACTGTACATTTGCGGGTCCGGCAGATGGGGAATCCGTATTGAAAGAGTCTCATGATATTACGCTGAATGGCTGTAGTTTTTCCCTGCGTTATCCGTTGTGGCATGTCAGAGGTTTTTCCATGAGCGATTCAACGATGGATGAAAGTACAAGAGCCGCCATCTGGTATGCGGAAAATGGCGTAATCAGGGATTGTAATTTAAACGGCATTAAAGCCATTCGTGAGTGCCATCAGATCGTATTGGAGGACTGCCGGATCGTGTCTCTGGAATTTGGATGGAAGAGCAGCGATATTATCCTAAAGGATACGGAGATCGAATCAGAATATATCTTTATGGACAGCAGGAATGTCAGGCTGGAAAATGTTACGATGAAGGGAAAGTATTCTTTCCAGTATATGGAAAATCTGGAAATCAATAATTGTATGTTAGATACTAAGGACGCTTTCTGGCATAGTAAGAATGTCACGGTTAAGGACAGCGTTGTGAAAGGGGAGTATCTTGCATGGTTTTCGGAAGGTCTGACATTGATCAACTGTAGGATCATAGGGACACAGCCGCTTTGTTATTGCAAGGATCTGAAGCTGATCAACTGTACCATGGAGGATACGGATCTTTCATTTGAGTATTCCGATGTGGAAGCGGATATAGTGGGTGATGTGATATCCATCAAAAATCCCCGGAGTGGACGGATCGTCGTGGACAGCGTTGGTGAGACCATCTGGGAGAATCCTGTCATGGAGTGCAGAGGAGAGGTTATCATCCGAAAATGACGTACTAAAGAAACGGCATAAGAAGGAGGAAGCTGATTTGTTACAAAGAATAAATAAACGGGAACTATTATATTTTATAGAGATGTCGTTTCTATTTGGATTAGTTGCACATGCATTTGCATTCTTTAATTATCTTCCGTCCCATGACGCGTTGAACGCAGTTTATGCTTCGCCCGTGGAGGATCGATTGAAATATTATACAGGGCGTTTTTGTATTCCTTTGTTAAGAAAGCTGTTTGGTCCGCTGGTTCTTCCCTGGGTTGTGGGCGCGGTCTCTCTTTTTCTGGTGGCCTGTTCAGCATATTTTGTCTGCAGAATTTTAAAAATAAATAAAAAGCTTCATTGTACATTAGTAATTGCTATTATGAGTACAAATCTTACCATGACAACTATGTACGCAACTTACAGTCATGAAATGATATATGATATGTTAGCGCTTTTTCTTGCATGTTATGCGGCATATGCAATCTGCAATAAATGTCTGAGAGGGGGGTATATTCAAGCGGTGCTATGTGTTGTAATAATAGCCGGATTATACCAATCTTATGTATTTACGATTACTACCTTGATTTTACTTAATCATATATTGTTATTGATGAACGGTGCGAGATGGAAAGAAACCTTCATATCTGGATGTAAGCAGATTATCCTTATTGCAATTGGAGTCTTAATTTATTTTATTTTGTATTATATGATCTGTTATTTTATGCAGATTAATATGGATCCCACGAAATCTATGTCAGATACAAATCAATTAAGTTTTCTTTCACAAATATTATTTGTGTATCGAAAAGCAATTCGTAATCTTGTGTTTCCGTATTCTATTCTGCCGGTGATTTTGGTTAGTGGTAGTAGTTGTATTCTTATAGGAATTACAATTTTTAAATTGATAAAAAATTTTTGGAAAAATAGTCAAAATAATAAAAAACGTATCAAAGAATTTATTCTTATGATAATTCTGATTATCGTTTTTCCGATTACATCTATAGGAATCGCAATCATTAATTCTTATATTCATGAGTGTATGATTTATGCGTTGTGGTTTACTTATTGCTTCGCATTTGCAGTTATTGAAAATCAAACTGAAAATCAGCCGGATATAAAAACGCAAAATAAAATGTTTATTTTTGTTGCGGCGTTAATTAGCATACTTATTTTTAATAATATTCTAATTGCGAACACCTGTTATTTAAAAAAATCTATAGAAGATCGTGCCACTCTTTCTGTTATGACAAGAGTTGTGGATGATTTGGAAGATCGGGATGATTATAAGATGGGTGAAACGAAACTTATGTTTTATGGCACAGGACCATACTATATATATTTAGATGGATTTGAAGACGTTTATCAGATTACCGGCGTAGATTTCAAGGCGCCTATTTATGATTCTAATCTTTGGTATTATAATTGTTATCAGGCATATTTTGATTATGTCTTGGATTATCCGGCACAAACGGTATCCTATGAAGAGTTTGAAAGTATGCTGCATCTTGAGGAGGTTAGGTCTATTCCTGCGTTTCCGGATAAAGATTACATTCAAAATATTAATGGTGTGTTAGTTGTTAATATGGGGAACTAAATAGTATTGTAATGTGTAATATTTCTTATTTTAAAGGGATTTAAAATATGATATAATAAATTTAGTAAATTTTTATCAAAAACATACAGAGGGGAGAAAACTTATGTCACCAATTGTAGCAACATATTTAACAACCATATTGCCGATTGCGCTGATTGTGATTGTAATCTTTATTATAATGATGACCGGCTATGTAAAAGCTTCACCGGATACCGCTATCATTATTTCCGGTCTTCGTAAAAACCCGAAGGTGCTGATCGGTAAAGCAGGAATCAAGATACCGTTTCTGGAGCGAAAGGATGAATTGAATCTGCAGCTGATTTCCATTGACGTCAAAACATCCAATGCAGTGCCTACGGCAGATTATATCAATATCAATGTAGATGCAACGGTGAATGTCAAAATCAGCGACGAACATGAAAAACTTAAGCTTGCGGCACAGAACTTTCTGAATAAGAATACGGATTATGTTGCTCATGTTGCAAGAGAGGTTCTGGAGGGTAATGTCCGTGAGATCGTTGGTAAGATGGCATTAGAGGAAATGGTTTCCGACCGGCAGAAATTTGCCACGCTCGTTAAGGAAAACGCGGAACCGGATCTGGCTGCCATGGGACTTGACATTGTCAGCTTCAATGTACAGAACTTTGTTGATGGCAATGGCGTGATTGAAAACCTTGGTGTTGATAATATTGTTAAGATCCAGAAGAACGCTGCGATCTCCCGTGCGGAAAGTGAAAAGGATATTGCAAAGGCACAGGCGATGGCGAGGAAAGAAGCCAATGATGCGCAGGTATCCAGTGAATTGGAGATTGCAAACGCACAGGCAAGGGCACAGAAGGAGAAGTCCATTGTGTTGGCTATATCCGAGCGGGAAGCTCAGGAGGCAAAGATCAGTGCCGATACATTGATCGCACAGAAGGAAAATGAATTGGCGATCACAAGGGCGGAACTTCAAAAGGCAGCAGATACAAAGAAGGCGATCGCGGATGCGGCTTATCAGATCCAGAAGGAGACGGAGCGTAAGACCGTCGAAATTACAACGGCTGATGCGAATATTGCAAGACAGGAAAAAGAGATTCTTTTAAAGCAGAAAGAAGCTGAAGTAATGGAAAAGGCTTTGGATGCGGAGATCAGAAAGAAGGCGGAAGCGGAGAGGTTCGCAAGGCAGCAGAAAGCGGATGCCCAGTTGTATGAGATTCAGAGAAATTCCGATGCGCAGCTCTTTGAACGTCAGAAAAATGCGGAAGCGGAGAAATTTGAGAGAGAAAAGGAAGCGGAAGCATTGAGGGCGACTGCGGAAGCTCAGAAATTCGCAATGGAGCAGGAAGGTGAAGGTATCCGCGCGAAAGGTATGGCGGAAGCGGAGGCGATTCGTGCAAAGGCGCTTGCGGAAGCAGAAGGTATTGAGAAGAAAGCTCTTGCGATGCAGAAGATGAATGAAGCAGCGATTCTGGAGATGTACTTCAATGCTCTGCCTGACGTTGTGAAAAACGCGGCAACGCCGCTTAACAATGTTGACCGTATTACGATGTACGGTGACGGGAATACCACAAAGCTGATGAAGGATGTCATGGGAACGGTGGTACAGATCACTGATGGATTGAAGGAGTCAACAGGCGTCGATCTGTCAGCCGTGCTTGCCGGATTCCTTGGCGGTAAGGCTGCAAACGTGGGTGGTTCCGGGACTGCCGGTGCGGAAGACGAAGCGGAGGACAAAACTACAGTATAATGCTATAAAATATCTATAAAAACGCTGTCGCTTGAAACCTGTGAGTAGTATTGGCAGGTTTCAATGCGTCGCAGCGTTTTTCTATTTCTAAGGAAAGGGGAATCCATATGTGGTTTGTTTTAGCATTGTTATCAGCAGTATTTGCAGCGTTGACCTCTATCTTGGCAAAGGTAGGCATTGAAGGGGTCGGATCGAATCTTGCAACTGCCATACGGACATTTGTGGTATTGATTCTGGCGTGGGGAATGGTATTTCTTACGAAACAGCAGGGAGGGATCTCAGAGATCAGTCGGAAAAGCTGGATATTCCTGATTTTGTCGGGACTAGCTACAGGAGTTTCCTGGCTGTGTTATTATAAGGCGCTGCAGATTGGCGAGGCTTCCAAGGTAGTTCCGGTGGATAAGTTAAGCGTTGTCATTACCTTGATTTTGGCATTTGTTTTCCTGCATGAGCCGTTCTCCGTAAAGTCGGCCATCGGGGCGGTGTTGATTACCGCGGGGACGTTGGTGTTGGCACTATAGTAAAAAGAAGTCGCAGCAAGCTGCTCTGACACAGGGGATTAGATTGAAAAATAAGCTTGATAGCTTATTTTTCAATCGGCAATTTGTATCAGAGCCTCAAATTGCTTTGATCGCAGATGAGAAACCGCCTGCGCGGATTTCTCATCGCGTGTCATCGCAGCAAGCTGCTCTGACACAGGGGATGAAAATGGAAAAATCGCAAGATTATTTTGGTAAAGCAATGGGTAATTTTATACATGAAATGTCCGGCGCAGGAGCCATCCGGCATATGGTGGATCAGGGGTATTCGATCCGGCAGATCATGGAAAGGCTGGATTATCCCACGCCCCAGCGCCGTGTGGAAGAAACGGCGTTGAAACATATGTTAAAGCAGGGGATCTTATTGGAACGGCTGCCGGATCAGGAATATCGTCAGATAAAAATTCCTGCTTCGTGGGACAGAAGACAACTTTCCGAGGCTGTTTATGTCAGGAAAGAACGGGACGGAGAGGATTTTTCCTATGTGCTGCTTCCGATCGCCGAGCTTAAAAAAGACAAGGAATTGTTATCCTGCCTAAGTGACAGGGAGCGGGATTATCTTTGCGATCTGCCATGGGAGGGCGCTACGGTATATCATCGGTTGACGGGGCGGATGTATGAGATTGCGATAGAGCTTTCAACGGCCATCCCGAACGGAATGATATTCTACTTTATAAAAAGCAAGGAAGAAGTTGTTATGTTATAAAAAGTCATGGGAGTTAAAGGTTTTAAAGTAAATGTGCATCCTTCACCGCCGGAACGTCGATCAGTTTTCCGTCTTCTTTAAACCGGGATCCATGGCACGGGCAGTCCCATGTATGCTCCTGCAGATTCCATTTTAATGCACAGCCCATATGAGGACAGCGTTTTAGCGAGGGAAACAGCAGATTACCGGTTGTTTCCATAGCGTTTAGGAAAAGCTGGGGTTTTAATATACTTCGGCTGGGTGAGAATACTTCTTTGTAGATATTTTCCCTGCCAAGAACCAGATCGCGCAGAATCATGGCGGCTGCCATGGAAGAGGTCATGCCCCATTTATTGAAACCGGATGCAACATACAGATCCGGTGTGTGTTTGGAATAATTCCCGATATAAGGAACGCCGTCAAGGCTGATACAATCCTGAGCCGCCCAGTGATATATTTCTTTGGCTTCCGGGTATGCAGATGCGGCAAAGCTTCGAAGCATCTTCCAGTTTTCATGCTGTTTGCCGGTACGTCCGCCGCCGTCTCCCAAGATCAGCAGATTGCCGTAATTTCTAAAAGACAAGCCTTTTTTATCCGCATCGATATAGATTCCATTGACGTCCGGCGCATTGTTTAGCGCAATTACATAAGACCGGCTTTGATAAAGCTTTAAAAAATAGCTGCCTCTTTTATTCAGAAACGGAAAATGTGTGGCAACAATGATTTTGCCCGCTGTTATGATTCCGCGGTCAGTATATATGGTATGACCGTCGATTTTCTGCACAAAGGTATGTTCATAGATATTCAGAGACTCCGATATCTTGGAAAGGAATTTCAATGGATGAAACTGTGCCTGTTTTGGAAATAAAACAGCGCCTTTGATGGAAAAAGGTAATGGAAGCTGTTCGGTATGTTCTGCAGGAAATCCGATGGAACGCAGCGCGTTTATTTCCCGTTCAATCGCCTGATAGTTTTCACAGCTATAAACGCCGGCATGTTTTTCTTCAAAATCACAGTCAATTATTTTGGCAAGTTCACGGTATTGCGCCAAAGCCTTTTGATGTGCTTCAAGATATAAGGTCGTCTTTTCTTTTCCCATAGATTGAAGCAGGTGGTCATAAATAAGCCCATGCTGGGAAGTGATCTTAGCTGTTGTATTTCCGGTATTTCCGCCTCCGATTCTATTTCCTTCCACCAGCATATAATCCGCACCTTCCTGTTGGAGAAAATAAGCACAGAGAACGCCGCAGATTCCTCCGCCGATAATAAGATAATCTGTTTTAGCGTTGCGCTGTAAGGTTTTATGATTTTGGACTTTTGCTGTGGCATGCCAGAGAGACTGGGACATGTTGAAACCTCCTAAAAAGATAACTGCCTAGTATTCGTATTCAAAACTGGTGTGATAGGAAAATAAATGAAATATCTGGATATTGTCTTTATACAGCACATATTCCGCAGGACATGAAGCGGACTCTATGATCTTTCTGGACATTTTTCCTTTTTTAGGTGCGCATAGGTAATGTCCATTTTTTATACAGATCCGAATATGCAGCCGATAGTTTCCCTGTTTTAAAATGATCGATTCTTTGGTGCAGGAGAGAACCTGCACTCCAAGATAGGTAGCAAACCGGTATTCTTTGCCCTTATAATGAATCACACTGATGCAGCCGCGGAAGGTCAGTCCGCATACAGGAATTTCTGCCACGGCGGCCATGATCGAACAATCCTCCCGAAAGTCATTGGCCTGTACCCATGCATAGGAAGAAGGGAAGGAACAGCCGCTGTCTTTTTCGATATAGCCCTTTCCGCCGGTAAAATCTATGTTCTTTCCGTTTAAAGTAACGCTTCCTTTTAACCGGTGGCTCATACTGATAATTCCGTGCCGACATTCCATGGGAAGAATTTGGAATGGTCCCATAATGTCATAGCGGATAGGAGATAAATCATGATAAGATATCTTTCCTGTAAGGGACAGCTCCGGCGTATGGATGTCCAGTATAATACCCTGTTTAGAAAAATGGTTACCTTTTGTCATAGACGTCTGCCAGGAGCCATTTTGCGTTATGATCTGGATAAATTGATTGGAATCTGACCGGCCTGCGATCACGCAGAGAGTTTCCGCGCCCTTCTGGTGTTTGAAATAGTATCCTTGAAAAAACTGATTCATGCATGCACTCCATATTTAATAATGTATCAGGAATAAATTATTTCTTCGCTTTGCTATAAGCTTGCCCAAAAATTGTTTAAGTAAACAAAGGTAGAAATAAAAACAACTATTAGTTTTGTAGCTTATGTACCAAAAGTGTTGGATGATTTACTGGAATGTTTAGAGATTGGATCGATAGACTTTTTTGTTGCGGATGATAAGATAAACAATCAATACAAATGCCCCGTCAAAGGCCCATATGATTGGCTCCGTAATACAGACCCCTAAGTATCCGAGCCACGGAACCAGCAGACGGATGGCGATGATTTTGCCCAAAAGCTCTGTTGCGCTGACGATGATCGGCACGATGCGCCGACCCATACCCTGAAGGACATTACGTAATACAATCAGAGGGATCAGTACATAGAAACAGGGAACGCTGATCCTTACATATTTGGTAGCCGTTTCAATCAGAAAATGATTAGCGGCGTCTTCTTTATCAATGATCAAACGTACAAACTGCTCTGTAAAGGGAAATAATAACAGCATGGAAATGGTGCTCCAAAGGATGCCTAAAAATAATCCCTTTTTTACGCCTTCAAAAACACGATCCATGTTGCCGGCACCGTAATTCTGGCTGGTAAAGGTAGCGCAGGCAGATCCGATGACGGCGATGGGCATCATAAACAGGGAGATTACTTTTCGGGCGGAAATATGCGCCGCGATGGTGGCATCTCCAAGACCATTGATTCCGCTTTGTAAGATTACAGATCCGAAACAGACGATGGCAAGCATCATTGCCATGGAAAGGCCGGTTGACAACATTTTTCCAAGTAAATTTCTGTCAAAAGAAAAATCCTTTTTGGATAAATGAATTTCGGGACATTTCTTCATAATATAAATAAAGCATAAAATTGCGGAAATACATTGTGCCAGTATGGTTGCCAAAGCAGCGCCGCGGATGCCGAGCGGGATCACTACGACAAATAAAAGATCCATGCCGATATTCAGGATTGTCGATATGATAAGAAAGATCAATGGTGTCGCGCTATTGCCCAATGCTCTCAGGATATTGGCGCACATATTGTATGCCATCGTAAAGATCAATCCCATCAGAAGGATACTGATATAATCGTATGCATTATCTATAACACTATCCGGCGTATGAAGAAGTACCAGAATATCCCGGATTAAAAACAGGCTGAGTGCAGTCAGGACAATTGTGGAAATGACGGACAGGGTAATCGTGGCGGCAACAGAACGACGAACATCTTTGGCGTTACCGGCGCCAAAAAACTGTGCTATGATAATGGAAAATCCATTGGTCAGTCCGTTGATAAAGACGATGATCAGTTCGCTCAGGGACGCGGTAGCGCCGACACCTTCCAGCGCCTCTACGCCGATATTGCGGCTGACAATGATGAGATCCGCAAAATTGTAAAATTGTTGGAACAGATTGCCTAATAAAATAGGAAAGCCAAATGACAGCATAAGCTGCATAACATTGCCCTGTGTCATATTTTGGGTTTGAAATAGTTTTTTCATCGTTGAATAGCCTGTTCTTTCCGATCGGCAGCGGCTGACACTCTATTTATATT
>CAMWKA010000011.1 GCA_947174725.1 uncultured Lachnospiraceae bacterium
GGGATGAGGTCATAAAAAATACAAAGGTGGAAGTTACGTCCGATGAGCTGAAGTTTAGGGAGGCAAAGTTTCATATCGTTGCCGTGCCGACTCCGGTGAACAGCGACCATACACCGGATCTTTCTCCCGTAGAAGGGGCAAGCAGGATCCTGGGCAGAAATCTGACGAAAGGGTCTGTTGTTGTATTTGAATCCACAGTTTATCCCGGCGTTACGGAGGAGATCTGTCTGCCGATTCTGGAAAAGGAGTCAGGATTAAAATGCGGCGTGGATTTTAAGATCGGGTATTCGCCGGAACGTATCAATCCCGGTGATAAAGTACACCGCCTTGAGACCATTACCAAGATTGTATCCGGTATGGATGAGGAGACATTGGATACGGTTGCCAAAGTTTATGAACTGGTGGTGGAAGCGGGTGTATACCGTGCGGAATCCATCAAGGTTGCAGAAGCAGCGAAGGTGATAGAGAACAGTCAGAGGGACATTAACATTGCATTTATGAATGAGCTGTCCATCATCTTTAACCGTATGGGAATTGATACAAAAGCAGTTTTGGACGCTGCAGGGACCAAATGGAATTTCCTGAAATTTTATCCGGGACTGGTCGGGGGACATTGTATCGGGGTAGACCCATATTACCTGACCTATAAAGCGGAGGAACTGGGATATCATTCGCAGATCATCCTGTCCGGACGCAGGATCAATGATGATATGGGAAAATATGTGGCGGAGAGCCTTGTCAAAAATCTGATCAAGGCAGATATCAATGTTAATAAGGCTAAAGTGGGCATTTTGGGATTTACGTTTAAGGAGAACTGCCCTGATACCAGAAATACAAAAGTGATTGATATTTATAATGAATTGATGGAATATGGAATCACGCCGATCGTGGTAGATCCGGAGGCGGACGCGGACGAGGCAAAGCGTCTGTATGGAATCACATTTCAGGGAATGGATGCAGTAAAAGATATGGATGCGGTGATCATTGCCGTCAGCCATACACAGTTTATGTCGTTGACAGATGCGCAGATCGACGGCTTTTTTGCGGTGAAACATCCCAAGAAGGTTCTGCTGGATCTAAAGGGGATCCTGAACCGGAAGGCTTATGATGCTAAGGGGGATTATCTGTACTGGAGATTATAATTAAACTCGAGTAAGCAAGATATCATAGTTTTGTAAACGTCTAAAAAATAGGAAAGAGGAATAGTGACGATGGGTTATCAGGATCTGAAGTTTGAGAAAGACAGTGTTTTTCTGGTGACCGGCGGGGCCGGTTTTATTGGGTCAAATCTGTGCGAGGCGATTCTGGATATGGGATATCAAGTACGCTGTTTGGACGATCTTTCTACCGGAAAGCAGGAAAATATTGATTTTCTGCAGGACAGAGATGGTTATACCTTTATTAAGGGAGATATCAAGGATCTGGACACCTGTATGAAAGCATGCGAGGGTGTTGATTATGTAATGAATGAAGCTGCCTGGGGCAGTGTGCCGAGAAGTATAGAGATGCCTTTGTTTTACGAGGAAAATAATATCAGAGGAACGTTGAATATGATGGAGGCTGCAAGACAGCAGGGTGTAAAGAAGTTTGTCTATGCTTCCAGTTCTTCCGTGTATGGCGATCATCCTGTGCTTCCTAAAGTAGAAGGGCAGGAGGGTAATCTGCTATCGCCTTATGCATTGACGAAGCGGGCAGATGAAGAATATGGCAAACTTTACAAAAAGCTGTATGGACTGGATACTTACGGACTGCGCTATTTTAATGTGTTTGGACGAAGGCAGGATCCCGATGGGGCATATGCGGCGGTGATTCCGCGGTTTATCCGTCAGCTCCTTCATGGGGAGGTGCCCACCATCAATGGGGACGGTAAGCAGTCCAGAGATTTCACTTATATTGATAATGTTATCGAGGCCAATTTAAAGGCGTGTCTTGCGCCGTCAGAAGCAGCCGGAGAGGCGTTTAATATTGCTTATGGCGGACGGGAGTTTCTGATCGATATTTATTATGATCTCTGTAAGGCGCTGGGGGTATCGGTAGAACCTCATTTTGGACCGGACCGTCCGGGCGATATCAAACATTCCAATGCAGATATCAGTAAGGCAAGAAAACTTCTGGGCTATGATCCGGAATATGACTTTGCGTCAGGGATAGCTCTGGCGATTGACTGGTATAAAAAGAATCTGGGAAATTAGATTGAAAAATCAAAGAGTTTTTCAAAAACGAATAAATTCGTTTTGCAAATATTGTGCCTACGGCATAGCACTAAAGTGCATTAAAGTTTGCAGGTTATTGGAAAGGCATGGTTATTAGTGTGAAAAGTGTTTCTAATTGCTTTAGCAATTTTGCTCACTTCCAAAGGGAATTAAGGAACCAAAGGTTCCTGGCATAGAAACACTAAGTTTCACACCGAAAAACGCGTTTTTCATTCCTATCTGAGCCGCCGAAGGCGGCATGGGGGTTTAGTGTGGTGTTTGGAAAGGTCGAATAGCATATGAGAAAGATTACCATACGAATTGACGATATTACGGAAGATATGGATTGGGAAAAATTTCATCGGTTTGAAGCTTTACTGGAGAAGTACGGCATCTGTCCCTTGATCGGAGTCATTCCTGCCAATCAGGATCAATCCCTGATAGCGGGAGAGAAAAAGGAAGACTATGCGGACTGGCTCAAGGAGAAACAGAAACGGGGCTGGGTGATCGCCATGCATGGATTTGATCATATCTATACTACAAAAAAGGGCGGTATATTTCCGTTGAATCATTTTTCGGAATTTGCAGGACTGGATTTTGCAACGCAGGTGAAGAAACTGCGGGAGGGAGTCAAAGTGTTGCGGGAGATGAATCTTCGGACGGAGATTTTTATGGCGCCGGCACATTCCTTTGACCGTAATACGGTAAAGGCGTTAAAGATGTGTGGATTCCGATATATTACCGATGGATTTGGCAGCGGTCCCTATGAACGGGGCGGAATGATCTATCTTCCCATTGCAATACAGAAAAGCAAGGAATTTGGGAGGAAAGATGGGATTACCACCTTTGTGGTCCATACGGCAACAATGCGGGAGGAAGACTTCCGGTCCTATGAAAAGATGTTTGAGAGATATCAGGATCAGTTCGTCAGCTATGGAGAGATGCTGAAAAGGAGTGCGGTTTCCCGGAATCTATTTATGAGTATGTGGGAATACAGCCTCGCCGTAATGAAGAATTTTCTCTGTGGGGTTCGTGCGGCGGGCAGATGACAGAGGTACATTGAGCAAAGATTAGATTGATTAAGGATCAGGAAGGGATTGGGACGATGGAAAAGAAGATCGTCGTACTACAGGTTTTGAGTTGTCTGGAGTTGGGCGGGGCGGAGAGCCGCGTGATGGATCTCTGCCGTGAAATGAAGGATTCTGAGGTACAGTACGATTTTTTGCTGCATGATGCGGGTCCTGATTATTATGAAGAAGAAGCGGCGCAGTTAGGGTGCCGGATCTACCGGGTACCGCGGTTTCGCTTTTTGAATTATTTCTCTTATTGTAGAGCGCTGCGGCAATTTATTATGGAACATCCTGAGATCGATATTGTTCAGGGGCATATGACCAGTACAGCGGCGATCTATCTGCCGATAGCAAAAAAATGCGGTGTGAAGACAACGATCGCCCATGTGCGGAGCGCAGGAGTTGATCCGGGGATGAAAGGAAAGCTGACAAAGTGGCTGCGGCGTAATCTGGATAAAAAGACGGATCATATGTGGGCATGTTCTACAGAAGCTGCCAGAGCAGTTTATGGAGAGAAACATGTGGATGCCGGCGAGGTCAGGATCATTCCTAATGCCATTGATGTAGAAAAATTTGTTCCCACAGAGGATTTGAAGGAAGCAGGAAGAGAGATCCGCAGGAAGTATCATATGGAGGGCAAGTTTGTCATCGGTCATGTAGGAAGGTTTCACTATGCGAAGAACCATGAGTTCCTGTTGAATGTGTTTGCCGAGATCGTAAAAAAGCAAAAGGACGCGATGCTTCTTCTGATAGGGGAGGGCAGCCTGATGGAGGATGTCAGACAGCAGGCGGAAGGACTTGGTATTACGGATCAGGTCGTCTTTGCCGGCAGGCAGAGTGCGGTAGAGAACTATTATCAGGCGATGGATGTGCTGGTATTTCCCTCTAGGTATGAAGGACTTCCCGGAACGGTTGTAGAGGCACAGGCGGCAGGGCTTCCCTGTGTTGTTTCCGATACGGTGACCAGAGATGTGGCGGTGACGGAACTGGTGGATTATGAGAGCCTGAACCGCAGTCCGAAGGAGTGGGCGGTGATCACACTGGCGCATTACGAGGAGATCAGGAACCGGAAACAGAAAAAATTTGACCGATGGGATCAGAGATATGTCTGGCAGCCGCCGGAGGGTATCTTAAGGGCCAATGGGTTTGATGTGAAGGAGCAGGCTGCGCAGCTTAGGCAATTATATAGGGATATGTTGTAATCTTCGACGAGATAAATAGGTTGTGAAAGGAAAGCGGTTATATCCATGAAACGTATGCTTCATATCGTGGGAGGTATGTATCCCGGCGGTCTGGAAAATTTCATCATGAATATCTACAGGAATCTGGATTGTGATAAGGTGCAGTTTGATGTGATCGTACACAGCATCCGTGAAGGCGACTATACAAAAGAGATCGAGGCGTCGGGAGGAAAGGTATATCTTGCGCCCAGAAAATCCAGACATCCGCTGGGGAATTTTCTTGCAATCAGGAAAATCGTGAAGGAGAATGGATATCAGGTGGTGATCCGCCATTCGGACAATGCATTTCCAGTGCTGGATCTGCTGGCTGCCTGGATGGGCGGTGCAAAGAAACGGATCTATCAGTCACATTCTTCTAACAGTTCCCATGTGGGACTTCATAAGTTTTTTCGGATGTTTATGGGATGGATTCCTACGGATCGGTTTGCCTGTTCGGAAAATGCGGGGAATTGGATGTATGGAAACCGATCATGTCAGATCGTAAAGAATGCAATCGATGTGGAACAATACCGGTTTTCTGATCAGCTCAGGGAGCAGGCGAGAAGCGAGTGGCAGATGGAAGACTGTATTGTTTATAGTCATGTGGGAATCTATATGCCTGCCAAAAACCATAAGTTTTTAGTAGAATTTTTTGCCGAGATAGTCAAAAAACAGCCAAATGCCAGATTGATGCTGATCGGGGAAGGCGGACTCAGGGAAGAAATTGAACAACAGGTGAAGGAACTGCATCTGGAAAAACAGGTGATTTTGACGGGGATTCGTTCTGATGTACCGAAGTTGTTACAGATGACGGATGTATTTTTATTCCCATCCATTTATGAAGGATTGCCGCTATCGGTGATTGAGGCGCAGGCGGCAGGACTGCCCTGCCTGATCTCGGATAGGATCACAAAGGAAGTGGTGGTAACAGAGCAGGTGGTCAGCATGTCGCTGGATGAACCAAAAGAACGTTGGGCGCAGCAGGCGGTTGCACTGTCGGAGATTTCCAGGGATAGTTATGCCGAAACATCACAGAAACTGGTCAGAAAAGCGGGATATGATGTAAAGGACCTGGCAGAGTGGTATGCAGGCTTATAAAATGTGAGGAATAATGATCTATGGTGAATAAAATCATGTTTCATATCAACAGCCTCGGCAAAGGCGGTGCAGAGCGGGTGGTTGTGAATCTTTCCGAGGAGTTTGTGGGGATGGGGAAAGAGGTGGTCATCGCTACGGAATGGGAAGCAAAGGACGAATATCCTCTGCCTGATCAGGTGCTGCGTCTTGATGCCGGGTTAAAGGAAGAGGAAGAAAGTCTGTCCGGAAGTAAACAGCGCAGTCTCCGTACCAGAAGACTTCATGATCTGATACTCAGGGAAAGACCGGATGTGGTTTTGTCATTTTGCAGGAATGCCAATTACCGCGCTGTGCTGGCAGCAAAGGGGACAAAGGTGCCGGTGATCGTCTCTGTCAGAAGCGATCCGTATGTGGATTATGCATCGGCAAAGCAAAAGATGTTAAGCCGTTGGCTGTATGGAAAGGCAGCGGGTGCCGTATTCCAGACGGACTATGCAAAGGATTTTTTTCCGAAAGCGGTACAAAAAAAATCCACCGTCATACTAAATCCATTGCATAAAAAGTTTCTCTCTCTGACAAAATCAAAACAACGAAGAAAAGAGATCGTAACAGCCGGAAGGTTCCATGAAGCCAAAGATCATATCGTGTTGATCAAAGCATTTGAACGGATCATGGAGGAATATCCTGAGGTTTTGCTGCGCAGCTTAGGCAATTATATAGGGATATGTTGTAATCTTCGACGAGATAAATAGGTTGTGAAAGGAAAGCGGTTATATCCATGAAACGTATGCTTCATATCGTGGGAGGTATGTATCCCGGCGGTCTGGAAAATTTCATCATGAATATCTACAGGAATCTGGATTGTGATAAGGTGCAGTTTGATGTGATCGTACACAGCATCCGTGAAGGCGACTATACAAAAGAGATCGAGGCGTCGGGAGGAAAGGTATATCTTGCGCCCAGAAAATCCAGACATCCGCTGGGGAATTTTCTTGCAATCAGGAAAATCGTGAAGGAGAATGGATATCAGGTGGTGATCCGCCATTCGGACAATGCATTTCCAGTGCTGGATCTGCTGGCTGCCTGGATGGGCGGTGCAAAGAAACGGATCTATCAGTCACATTCTTCTAACAGTTCCCATGTGGGACTTCATAAGTTTTTTCGGATGTTTATGGGATGGATTCCTACGGATCGGTTTGCCTGTTCGGAAAATGCGGGGAATTGGATGTATGGAAACCGATCATGTCAGATCGTAAAGAATGCAATCGATGTGGAACAATACCGGTTTTCTGATCAGCTCAGGGAGCAGGCGAGAAGCGAGTGGCAGATGGAAGACTGTATTGTTTATAGTCATGTGGGAATCTATATGCCTGCCAAAAACCATAAGTTTTTAGTAGAATTTTTTGCCGAGATAGTCAAAAAACAGCCAAATGCCAGATTGATGCTGATCGGGGAAGGCGGACTCAGGGAAGAAATTGAACAACAGGTGAAGGAACTGCATCTGGAAAAACAGGTGATTTTGACGGGGATTCGTTCTGATGTACCGAAGTTGTTACAGATGACGGATGTATTTTTATTCCCATCCATTTATGAAGGATTGCCGCTATCGGTGATTGAGGCGCAGGCGGCAGGACTGCCCTGCCTGATCTCGGATAGGATCACAAAGGAAGTGGTGGTAACAGAGCAGGTGGTCAGCATGTCGCTGGATGAACCAAAAGAACGTTGGGCGCAGCAGGCGGTTGCACTGTCGGAGATTTCCAGGGATAGTTATGCCGAAACATCACAGAAACTGGTCAGAAAAGCGGGATATGATGTAAAGGACCTGGCAGAGTGGTATGCAGGCTTATAAAATGTGAGGAATAATGATCTATGGTGAATAAAATCATGTTTCATATCAACAGCCTCGGCAAAGGCGGTGCAGAGCGGGTGGTTGTGAATCTTTCCGAGGAGTTTGTGGGGATGGGGAAAGAGGTGGTCATCGCTACGGAATGGGAAGCAAAGGACGAATATCCTCTGCCTGATCAGGTGCTGCGTCTTGATGCCGGGTTAAAGGAAGAGGAAGAAAGTCTGTCCGGAAGTAAACAGCGCAGTCTCCGTACCAGAAGACTTCATGATCTGATACTCAGGGAAAGACCGGATGTGGTTTTGTCATTTTGCAGGAATGCCAATTACCGCGCTGTGCTGGCAGCAAAGGGGACAAAGGTGCCGGTGATCGTCTCTGTCAGAAGCGATCCGTATGTGGATTATGCATCGGCAAAGCAAAAGATGTTAAGCCGTTGGCTGTATGGAAAGGCAGCGGGTGCCGTATTCCAGACGGACTATGCAAAGGATTTTTTTCCGAAAGCGGTACAAAAAAAATCCACCGTCATACTAAATCCATTGCATAAAAAGTTTCTCTCTCTGACAAAATCAAAACAACGAAGAAAAGAGATCGTAACAGCCGGAAGGTTCCATGAAGCCAAAGATCATATCGTGTTGATCAAAGCATTTGAACGGATCATGGAGGAATATCCTGAGGTTTTGCTTAAGCTGTATGGAGACGCCAGTGAGGATAATACGCATCATATGCTGAAGGAGTATGTGAAGGCGCACCGTCTGCAGGACAGGGTGCTGTTTATGGGAAACAGCAACCAGTTGGAACAGGATCTCATAGATGCAGCGGTATTTGTAATGTCTTCCAAGTACGAGGGGATGCCGAATGCGCTGATGGAAGCGATGGCTATGCAGATGCCTGTTATTTCCACCGATTGTCCCTGCGGAGGACCAAGGACACTGATTGAAGATGGAAAGAACGGGCTATTGACTCCTGTGGGGGATGATGAGGAAATGGCCAAAGCCATCCGAAAGGTGTTATCAGAACCGGAGCTTGCTGAAGAGATGGCTGTGCATGCCGGGGAGATCGTAAAAAAAGCATCGCCGGACCGGATCGCCGGGGAATGGTTGGACTATATCAAGAGAGTAAAGGAAAAAGAGACTTGTCAAAAAAGAAGAAAATCGTAATCATAGGACCGGTTTATCCGTATAAAGGGGGAATCTCCCATTATACCGGAATGTTAAGCCGGACGCTTGCAAAAAAATATGATGTGGAAACAGTGTCTTATAAACTGCAGTATCCGAAGTTTATGTTCAAAAAAGAACAAAGGGACTATGGCAATAAGACCTTTGAGATCCCGGATACAAAATACTGGATCAATACCGCCAATCCGCTGAACTGGTTAAGTTCGGCAGGGAAGATCAAAAAGCTGACTCCGGATCTGATCATCGTACAGTGGTGGCATCCGTATTTCGCGCCATGTTATCAGATCATGCTTGCCGGTTTAAAAAAATACCCGATTCTTTTTGTTTGTCATAATGTGTTGCCCCATGAGCGGTTTCCCATGGACAGGCTCCTGACAAAAACAACATTGAAGAAGGGGAATTACTGCGTGCTTCATTCTAAGGAGGATGAAGGTAATCTGAAACTCCTTCTGCCCAAAATGGAATACCGGCGGACGGTACTGCCGACCTATAATGCATTTAAGCTGAACAACATCAGCAGAGAGGATGCAAGAGCACAGCTTGGACTGCCTGAACAGGAGAAGATGCTGCTATTCTTTGGATTGGTGCGTAAATATAAGGGCTTGAAATACCTGATTCAGGCGGCGCCTGCATTGATCCGGGAGGATCCCTCTATAAAGATCTACATTATAGGGGATTTTGGCGGTTCCAAGGAGATGTATATGGATATGATTGAGGAGACAGGCGTTAAGGACAGCTTTGTGATCCGGGACGGATATATCCCGGATGCCGAAGTGGAGCCATACTTTGCGGCAGCCGACCTGAATGTCTGTCCTTATGAGTCGGCGACCCAGAGCGCCATCGTCCAGATCGCTTTTGGGTTTGGACTTCCCGTGATCGCTACCAGAGTAGGCGGACTGCCGGAGGCGGTGACGGATGGAAAGACCGGATATGTGGTAGATCCATGTGATCCGGATGCTTTAGCAAAAGCGATTTTGAAATATTTTCAGGAGAACAGAGCGGAAGCCTTCAGAGAAAACGTCATACAGGAGCAGGAACGTTTCTCGTGGGACAGGACGGTTGAGATCATAGAAGAACTTGCCGCCATAAAAGATGCAGTAAAAGAATAGAAAGGAATTTGGGCAGAAGCATGCCGGAAGAAAGCTATATTACCGTAATTCCAATTTATAAAAAACAGCTGTCCGCAGATGAAGAAGCCTGCGTCGGTAAATATGCGGAGGTTCTAAAGGGAACCCCGATCGTATTTATCGCGCCGGAACAGCTGGACTGTGAATGGTATCGGGCACACTTTCCCCAGATCGGCTATGAACGCTTTGCAGACCGTTTTTTTACGGGAACCCAATCCTACAACAGGCTGATGCTGTCAGAATCGTTTTACCAACGCTTTTTAAAATATGAATATCTGCTGATTGCACAGACAGATGCCGTAATCCTACAGGATAAGAACCGGATCCCGGAATTTATCAGCATGGGATATGATTATTATGGTGCGCCATGGATTCCGGAACGCCGGATCTGGGAGTGGACATTTCCACGCAAGAAGGGCTTTCCCGGATTTCGGATTGTATGCTGCAAGAAAAAGGGATGCGGTATCCAGATGGGTAATGGAGGATTTTCCCTGCGCAATATCCGCAAGTGCATTGCGCTGATCCATGAATTCCGGCATCGTAAATTATACTGGTTCCTTAAGAGGAATGAAGATATCTTTTTTGGCGTCTTTGGACGGGAAAACCGGTGCGGTTTCCGGCTGGCAAGCGTAGAATGCGGTCTTGCGTTTGCAAGGGAATATCATCTGCGGGAATGTTTTGAAAAGGGGGATATCCCTTTCGCGGTCCATGGCTGGCGGAAAGATTTTAAGGATTATAAAGAAATGCAGGACTGTCTGTGTAAGGGAACAGATTGAAGTTGCAGCATAGGGTCAGTTATGTGGCTGGAAAGTGAGGAGAAAAGATATGGAGAAAAACCCATTGATCAGTGTAGTAATACCGGTACACAATGCAGAGGACACCTTGGATGTGTGCATTCAAAGCGTTGAAATGCAGGAGTTTAAGGAATATGAGATCATTCTGGTAGATGATGGCTCTACGGATCAGTCCGGGATCATATGTGATACCCGCGCGGAAGAAAATGAAAATATCAGAGCGTTCCATACGGAAAACAGGGGCGCTGCAGCAGCAAGGAATTATGGCGTCCGTCAGGCCAGGGGAGAGGCCATCGCGTTTATTGACAGCGATGACACCGTATCAGAGATTTATCTTTCTTATTTGTGGGAATTGATGCAGGAATATGAGTCGGAGATTGCAGTATGTTCGTATGATAAGGTGTATGACGGCAACAAAGTGATTGAAGTGGATGTAGGAGAGGACGAAGTGCGTTTCTGTATCTCAGGAGAGGACGCCGTGGAATGCCTGCTCTATCAGAAATATTTCCTGAGTGTCCCCTGGGGGATGATCAGCAAAAAGGAGCTTTGGGATAAGGTACAGTTTCCGGAAGATACTAAGGCGGAAGATATGGGTACGATCTATAAGCTTTTCGCCGCTGCGGATAAGGTGGCATATGGGAGCGAGTCGGAGTATCAGTATTACCAGCGTAAGAGCAATACGATGTTTTCTACCTGTGATGAGAGGAATCAGGATTACTATAAACATTGCCGGGAGATGATCACATATGTAAAGGAGCATCTGCCTTCCTGCAGAAAGGCAGCGGTCAGCCGTTTCTTTTCCGCCTGTTTTCAGATCTTATCAGAGACGCCCATGGATGAAGAACATGGAAAGATGATCCGGCAGATCTATCGGGATATCAGAAAGATGCAGAATACGGTGCTTCTGGACTCCAGAGCAAAATTGAGAAACCGCGCGGCGGCATTACTGTCTCTTGTCAGCATCTCTTTGATGCATAGGATGCTGCGGGCATACTATATCTTAAACCGCAAGATAAAATTATAGAAAGTAAAGGCAATTGCGAAAGAGTTAAGTCCGGCTTACATAACTCTTTGTTTGAAAATAGATGTTCCAAAAACATCATAAATGAAATCATTTTTGGAACATCTATTTTCAAACTTTGAGTTATGTAAACCTCATAGACAAAATGGTGGAACGAAAAAATAAAGCAATTTATAACAGAGAGGAAAATGCATGAATAAAGTATGCATGGTGGAATATCAGGGCAGATGCGACGCGGAGGGCAAGGCGGTAGGTCATGCACCGAAGGTTCTGCAAGAATATTTGCAGATGATTCGTAATGACTGTGAGGTATCTGTCTTTGCTCCTAAAGTGATCTTAAAGGAACTGCCGCGGGAAGATCGGAAAAATGCGAGGGCACAGCAGGTAAAAGTCCTGCCTTGTCATATCGTCATGAAAGGGAAAACCCCTTTTTTAGAAAAGATTACAAATAAGCTCCATATGTTTACCAATATCCGTAATGCCATAAAACATACGGATGCGGATATCCTCTGGTTTTTTAATGTGGAATATTATCTGATGCTGTATTTGTTTCTGCATAAAAAGCCCAAGCAGAAGATTGTGTGTACCTTATTTATGGACGGGTATCATGCAGATGCACAGGCAGGGTGTAAAGCAAGGCTTGTGGCAGGCGTCAAACAGTGGGTTTTTGAACAGGCGCAGAAAAAGATTGATCTGATTATTTCCACGGGAAAACAATTTACCTTTCAAAATTGTCGATGGGAGTATATTCCCGATTATTATGATAAAAAAGGGTTATATGAGCCCTATCGCCGCCAGATATCTTCAGACGCGGAAAAAGAAGAGCGGGCAGTCTGTCTGGGAACCATGGGAAACGGAAAGCAGTTGGAAGAAATGGTAAAGGCATTTGTCAGGATCGGCTATCCGCTCACGGTGGCGGGACGGTTCTATGATCAGGAACGGGTAAAAGTATTGCAGAACATTGCAGGACAGGCCAATGGAAAAATAGAGATTCTGGATCGGTATCTTTCGCAGGAAGAGTATCTTTCTTTGCTTGCAAGGGCAAAATATACCGTGCTGCCTTATTCGCCACTGAATTATGCCTCGCAGACTTCCGGCGTGATGCAGGAAGCGGTGTTCGTGGATACGGTTCCCGTTACCTACCGGGCGATTCTGGAGGGAAATGATATTCCGGGGGTAGGATTTGAGAGCTGGGAAGAACTGTCGCCGAATCTGCTGGTGCAGGATCTTACAAAGTACCGGACAGAATATCAGCGACTTAGAGAGACGGTGTTTAGTGAAGCATCAGTTCAAAACAAATATAAAACAATTTTTGCCTGGGATGGTTTCTGAAATTGATAGCATTGTATAATTTTTTCACATAGGTTGCAGAAAGTATGGTTATTAAAAATAAAATGGAAAATCAAATCAAAAAACGAAAAACAGATCAAATTTTTCTGGGGGTCAGTGCGGTCTTTCTTTTCCTTCTCTTTATATATTTGATCTGGGCTGCAGGGTTGAAAGAATTCTGGTATGATGAGGTGGCGACTATAGGATTTGTACGAAGCAGTCTGTCTTTAGGAGATGTGCTTCATTATTATCAGACGATAGAGGTAACCAATCTTCCGCTGTATGCGTTGCTTGTATATGGATTTTACCATACGCTTCCACCGGAAAATATATGGCTACTGCTTCCGGGAATCCTGATGACATTGGCAGGCATCTGGCTGTTGGTGCGTCTGGCAGACCGTACCATAGGTAGAAAGGCAGCTTATGCGGTGCTGTTTATGTGCCTGTGTTCCACCACCGTCATTAACCGTATTGCTTTGGAGCTTCGGGCTTATGCGCTCCTTTTTTTTGCAGCGGTATTGGTCACAGATAGTTTTCTGCGTTTGAAAGACCAGATGGATGTGAAACGTCTTTGTATTGCTTCGGGAGCTATGATCATTTTGGCATTTTCCCACTATTTTGGAATTTTATATCTTGTGCTGCTTGGAACAGGGGCTTTGATTTGTATTCTGCGCGATAGGAAAAAATGGAAATTACTACTTCCGTTTCTTGTGTCCGCAGTTGTATTTTTCCCTTGGTTTATCACAGCGATGCATGCTTCAAAGGTGGATACAGGATCTTTTTGGATCGCGCCGCCGGAATGGATGGAGCTGCCGGAAACTGTCGGATATCTGCTGGGCGGCAATTATCTTTTATGCATCTTATATGCTATTGGATTTCTTTGGCTGCTGTACGATATCATCGTATTAAAACAGACGGATCTTCATCGGATGATCTATGCGCTGACGGGACCGGTAATGATGGCTGTGATTTTTATTTACAGCAGATGGGTCAACCCTGGCGGCGGATTATATGAAAACCGGTACTTTATTGCGGTGCTTCCATGCATTTTGCTGACGGCCTCTTACGGAATCGAGAGATTTATGGAAGTAGGCGAAAAAAAACATCGAAAAATCGTATATGGGATTGTTGTCGGTTTTCTTCTGGTGTCATGTACTGTTGGAGGGCGTAGGAGTTTTTCGGATTCCAAAGGGCAGTATGCGAGATATTCCTATGCGGCAGAACAGATGATCATGGAAGACGATCTAAAAGATCAGGATGTGCTTTTGATATGCATCAGCTATGATGATGTGGGTGGAGTGGTGCTGGAAGGATGGTATGATTATTATCTTCGCAAAAAAGGTTATGCGGCCTCTCATCTGATCATGACACAAAACAGCTCTCTGGATGCTGTGTTGAAAGAGGAGAGTGAGGCATATGCAGGCAACAGTCCATATTTTAGAAAGATCTATGTGGTAGGGGATACGGATCATATAGTCTATCTTGGATCCGATTATACGGTTACCATACAGGACTTTTTTTATAAATTTACCGTTCTGGAGAGACAGGACGGTTGATATAGTCTTTCGTTGCAAAATCTGACGGATGGATGACGGCGGGATTACCGATGACAATGGAATGTGAAGGAACATCCATATTCACATAGGCTCCGGGGGCGATCAGGACGTCATCACCGATAGTGATCTTGCCGACAATGACAGCGTTGGTGCCGATCCAGACATGGTTTCCTATGGTGGGAACACCCTTCCTGCTGCCACGGTTGCATTGCCCGATGGTGACTCCGGTAGAGAGATTTACATTGGCTCCAAGGGTGACGTCCGGATGGAGGATGACTCTTCCAAGATGACCGAGGTAGAGTCCGGGACCGGCATTGACTTCGGCAGGAATGTTGATCTGCGTTTTTTTAGTAAGCTGCATCAATTTCATGCCGTAAAACAGGAAGCGGATCCTGCTGGCCGGTTTTTTCTCAGAAAGATCCTTCTGACGATACCAGGAAGCCTTACGCCAGAGGATCAGATATTTTATCTCCAGAGGGAGAAATAGGCGGTCTTTCATCGTTAATGGATGGTCATAGATTCGTGATAAGTCTTGATGGATCAATTTTTTTAATTCGTGGTTCATATGAAGCTCCCTCAGTTATCATATTGTACCATAATTGCGCACGCTTTTTGCGCATAATTCAAATTGCGAAGCAATTTGTAATAAGCGCTGCTTTTGCGCTTATTATACCATATTCGCAGTGCACCACTCGGAAAACCTTCGGTTTTCCTCGCTCACGGGCTTCGCCCTATTCACTGCATCATTGCTTACGTGGATATTATACCATAATAATAAATATCTGAAAATAAAATCCCCCTTTTTTTGAAAATCATGTACAAAATTAATTAGTGCGATTGGCTCTTTTCTTATGCCCATAATTCTTTATCTTTCCCTACCCTCCAAGACAAACTTTATATACTTTATTTTAAATAATCTGTGTTGACTGGTATTGTGTAAATTGTTACAATTAATCATAAATATGGTGGTTTTATGCTTTATATATTTATAAAAAATAAAAAATAGCCCTACAGGGAGAGGGTAATCTGTGAAAAACACCGCTATCAAAAAGAAAGGGAGACACATATGAAGAAACAGAAAAATACAATCAGAAGCATGGTGGCAAGAGTTATGTCTC
>CAMWKA010000012.1 GCA_947174725.1 uncultured Lachnospiraceae bacterium
TCCATGTAGAGGATGTGCAGGATAGTGTTGAGAAGGTGTTGGAGCAGGCAGGATATACGGATGTGGCAAAAGCATATATTCTGTATCGTAAGCAGAGAGAAAAGATGCGTTCGATGAAATCGACCATACTTGATTATAAAGATGTAGTCAATAGCTATGTGAAAGTAGAAGACTGGCGTGTGAAAGAGAATTCCACAGTGACTTATTCGGTGGGCGGTTTGATCCTTAGCAATTCCGGGGCGGTAACGGCGAACTACTGGCTGTCAGAGATCTATGATGAGGAGATTGCGGAAGCGCATAGAAATGCAGATATCCATATCCACGATCTTTCCATGCTGACAGGATACTGCGCGGGCTGGTCTTTAAAGCAGTTGATCACGGAAGGACTGGGTGGGATCACAGGTAAGATCACTTCGGCTCCGGCAGCGCACTTATCGGTATTATGTAACCAGATGGTCAACTTCTTAGGTATTATGCAGAATGAATGGGCAGGAGCGCAGGCGTTCTCTTCCTTTGATACGTATCTGGCACCGTTTGTGAAGGTAGATCATTTGAGTTATCCGGAAGTGAAAAAATGTATCGAGGCATTTGTGTATGGTGTAAATACACCGAGCCGCTGGGGTACGCAGGCGCCGTTTTCCAATATTACGTTGGACTGGACTGTACCGAACGATCTGGCGGAGCTTCCGGCGGTAGTCGGCGGCAAGGAAATGGACTTTAAGTATAAAGACTGCAAGGCTGAGATGGATATGATCAACAAGGCCTTTATTGAGACGATGATCGAAGGAGATGCCAATGGCAGAGGATTCCAGTATCCGATCCCGACCTATTCCATCACCAATGATTTTGACTGGTCGGATACAGAGAACAACCGTCTGCTGTTTGAGATGACGTCCAAATACGGTACGCCGTATTTCTCCAACTATATCAATTCCGATATGGAACCCAGCGATGTGCGTTCTATGTGCTGCAGATTAAGATTGGATCTTAGGGAACTCCGGAAGAAAACCGGCGGATTCTTTGGTTCCGGTGAAAGTACAGGTTCCGTGGGCGTTGTTACGATCAATATGCCTAGGATTGCTTATCTTTCCTCCAGCAAGGACGATTTTTATAAGCGGTTGAACCGTATGATGGATATCGCGGCAAGGAGCCTGAAGATCAAGAGGGGAGTGATCTCCAAGCTGTTAGAGGAAGGTCTTTATCCCTATACTAAGAGATATCTTGGCGGCTTTGACAATCATTTTTCTACGATCGGGCTGGTTGGTATGAACGAAGTGGGATTAAACGCGAACTGGTTAAGAGCTGATATGACCTCCGAAAAAACACAGAAATTTACCAAAGAAGTGCTGAATCATATGAGAGAGCGGCTGTCTGATTATCAGGAGCAGTATGGCGATCTCTATAATCTTGAGGCTACACCGGCGGAAAGTACGGCATATCGTCTGGCGAAGCATGATAAGAAACGGTGGCCGAAGATCAGGACTGCAGGTAATGAGGGAGATGTACCTTATTACACCAATTCCTCACATCTGCCGGTAGGTTATACAGCGGATATTTTTGACGCACTGGATATTCAGGATGAGCTGCAGACATTATACACGTCCGGAACGGTATTCCATGCTTTTCTGGGAGAAAAGCTGCCGGATTGGAAAGCGGCGGCGAAGCTGGTGCGTACGATTGCGGAGAATTATAAACTGCCGTACTATACCCTCTCTCCGACCTATTCCATCTGCAAAGAACACGGATATCTTGCGGGAGAAGTGAAAGTCTGCCCGCATTGCAAAGCTAAGACAGAGATTTACAGCCGTATTACGGGATATTACAGACCGGTACAGAACTGGAATGATGGAAAGCTTCAGGAATATGCGAACCGTAAGGAATATGACATTGCGAATTCCTGTCTGAAGAAACCCACCAGTGCCGTTGTGACACTTTCCAATATGGATGAGGAAAATGAGACGATCTCTGTGGAAGAACCGGAGGAGATCAGATATCTCTTTACGACAAAGACCTGTCCGAATTGTAAATTGGCGAAAGAGTATCTGGGAAGCATGAATTATATCGTCATGGATGCAGAGGAAAATGCGGAGCTTGCGCTCAAATATAAAGTGCGTCAGGCACCGACGCTGGTTCGGGTCAATAAGGGGCAGAGCTATAAGTATGTGGGAGCGCCGGCGATACGGAAGTATGTGGAGGAGACGGCATTGGTTAACGCATGATCAGCTGGTAGTCACTGCATTGTGTAAGACGCTGTTTTGGAGAAAAGATTATGATCAATGAATTGATAGAAAAAATAAAAAAGACCGGTGCGCCGATTGTTGTGGGGCTGGATCCGACGTTAAAGCTGATTCCGAAGCATCTTTTGGAAAAGGCGTATAAGGAGTACGGCGAGAATCCGGAAGGCGTAGCTCAGGCAATCATAGAGTATAACAGGGGAATTGTGGATGCCGTGGCGGATCTGGTGCCGGCGGTGAAACCGCAGATCGCGATGTATGAGCAGTTTGGCATACCGGGACTGATCGCATATCAGAAGACGATTCGGTATTGCAAGGAAAAGGGGCTGGTTGTTATCGGTGATATTAAGCGTGGCGATATCGGATCTACCTCAGAAGCCTATGCGGTAGGACACCTTGGCAAGGTAACGATTGGCGGAGTGGAGTACAGGGGATTTGAGGAAGATTTCGCGACGGTGAATCCTTATCTGGGAAGCGATGGAGTGAAACCGTTTATAGAGGTTTGCCGACAGGAAAAGAGAGGTATCTTTGTATTGGTGAAAACTTCAAATCCGAGCAGCGGGGAATTTCAGGATCAGAAGATCGACGGCAGGTCCTTATATGAGCTGGTAGGAGAAAAGGTGGCTGCCTGGGGAGATGAGCTGATGGGAGATGGGTACAGCTATGTCGGCGCGGTAGTTGGCGCAACGTATCCTGAAGAAGGAAGGATACTGAGGAAGCTGATGCCACGGACTTATATTCTGGTGCCGGGGTATGGCGCTCAGGGTGGAAAAGGCGCGGATCTGGTTCATTTCTTCAATGACGATGGATTGGGTGCGATCATCAATTCTTCCAGAGGCATCATTGCGGCATATCAGCAGGAAAAGTATGCTGCATACGGAGAAGAAAATTATGCGGACGCCGCCAGACAGGCCGTTCTTGATATGAAAACAGATATCAAAGACGCTTTGGACGCAGCCGGAAAACATGTGGGAATGTGAAAGAGAGTGGCGGGGAGTCATCCCCGCCATTTTTTGTAACGCGGCGTAAAATTTGTTGTTTTCATTAATTCTGAATTGAAAATAGACTGATAATATGATACACTGAAACAGAATGTTTGGTGGGCGGACCAACGCCGCCATCTTTCAATTAGGAGCCGGGGAGATAAGCAAGAAGGTATGGAGAATTATAAAAAAGAATTTATTGATTTTATGGTAGAGAGCCAGGTGCTCAAATTTGGTGAGTTTACATTAAAAAGCGGAAGGAAAGCCCCGTTTTTCATGAACGCGGGTGCCTATGTAACAGGCAGCCAGCTTCGTAAGCTGGGGGAATATTACGCAAAGACGATCCATGATCACTTCGGACTGGATTTTGATGTGCTGTTCGGACCGGCTTATAAGGGGATTCCCTTGAGCGTGGCTACGACGATGGCGATCAGCGAGTTATATGGCAAAGACGTCAGATATTGTTCGAACCGTAAAGAGGAGAAGGATCACGGGGATACGGGGATCCTGCTTGGCAGTAAATTAAAAGATGGCGATCGTGTGGTAATGATCGAAGATGTTACCACCTCTGGTAAATCGGTGGAGGAAACTTATCCTATCATTAAGGCGCAGGCCGATGTAGAGGTCAGGGGACTGGTGGTTTCCCTGAATCGTATGGAACGGGGAAAGGGTACGAAAAGCGCTTTGGATGAGATTCAGGAAACATATGGATTCCCGGCAACAGCGATCGTGACGATGGCTGAAGTGATGGAATACTTATATCAGAGGGAGTGCAACGGCACTGTTCTGATCGATGATACGGTCAAGCACGCGATTGATGATTATTACGCGCAGTATGGAGCACAATAAGTGTGAGAAGCGTTTTGTGCTGTCAGAGGCGGCATAATGGAACGTGTGAAAGTGTATTTCGGGAAAGGAATGGTGTCCGGTATGGAAGAAAAGACATATAAAGCGATGAGCCTTGGCGGTACAGCCGGTATTGTGACCGGAGTGATCAGTATTATCGTGGGTGTAGCTTGTGGCGTGGTAATGATTGTTTCCGGTGCCAGACTTTTGGCAGAGAGAAAGAACATTCTGTTTTAAGCGCAACAGGATATTTTGGGAAGGGAAAGCAGAACAAAGCATATGTCGTTACTTGGCAATTATAAATTTACAAATAAGAGCCATCCTTTAAAGGGCATTATGTCAGCGGTTCTGGGAATGATCGCACTGGTTTCCATGTTCTTTGCAATTTATCTTACGTATTTAGACGGCATGGATTCTGTCAATGACGGGATAGCCAGAATGCAGTATGGTCTGGCTGTGTTACTCGCATTTCTCATGGCGTTTGCCGGAGAGATCACCGGTTTGGTGGCTAATACGGAAAAAGACTGTTATAGATTTTTTCCCATATTAGGACTTCTGCTAAACTCGGCGGCGCTGTTTGTCGGCGTATATATCCTGTGCGCAGGGATATAATATCCGCGAAACCGCTTTGCGTTATAAGATTTCATAGACACAGATTAAGAAAGGCTTGGTTAGGATATAGATGGGTGAAACGGTGCTTTGGGAAAGGCTTTCACTTGCAGAAGACAGGATTCGGGAACTTTCTTCGGAATGGACCGCAGAGGATCCCGGAACATCATCAGGAACAACAGAAACCGTGGTTCTGTCACGGGAATGGAACGATTATATGGCGGCGCAGGGGAAACTTTTCTGTCTGCTGTGCGATATCCGGAAGGAAGTAAAGGAAGGGATAGAAAAGGTTCCGATAGAACGGTTGAAACAATGGAATCAACACTTATATGAAGATATTCTTCCGGAACAATATGAAAAAAGTTATGCTAATCCGGCGTATGCGTCGGCCTGTTTTGGTTCCGGGATGGGAAAGCTGTTATCAACTTATGCGGCAGAGTTCCGGAGCGCGATTCCCTATGTGTTTGAGCGGAATATGCGGGAGCTTGTCATTCGGATGGAGCTGTTATTGGAGTTATATTCATGCGTGATGACAGCGTTTTCAGAGGACGGCAGAATGCCGTCTGTGGATGCGGTTCGTGAGATCCTGTACTGGTATGTCAGCGATTATTCTGATGTGGAATCGGAACAGAGGGTTGCCGAGATGGTAGATGAGAAGCTGGATTTTGCGCTGCGCATTATCCTGCAGGCGGATCTGGATGATCCGGAGTACCTTTACCGTTACGGAGAGTATATCACGGATAATGAACTCAGGTTAGCTTCTTATATGAGCGGTCTTTCGCAGGAGACAGTGGATCTGATCGCGGATACCTTTACGGAAGGATATCGGATGGGATTTGTAAATACAGGGAAGGATCTGAACCGGAAAAAGACGGTGAATATCCGTTATCCGCTGGGATTTGAACGCGTGGTGAGACAGGCGGTATATCAATTTCAACTGATGGGGTTAAAGCCGGTCATTTATCGCGCAGGCAGCAGTGTATTCAGAAGACAGGGAACTAATAAGATCGGTTATTTCGGGGCAAATCCGAATAAGCAGTATGATTATGACCATAAAGAGGATGAAGCGCTGTTTTTAGACGGGCAGTTTGTGACACGGAAACTGGAATGTCTGCAGGCTGCTTTTGAGGAATATAAAGAGCAGGCTTATGGCCATGCCGGACCTGCCGTAATGGAGGGATTTGGTGAAAAGCCATTTGTTCCTGTGGTAAAACCTGAGGCGAACGCCTTGTCGGAGGCACAGCAAAAGCTTCTGGTGAAATATCAGTCACAGTCCGCTAAGATAACGAATCAGTATATCAAGGGTGAAGAACGCAGTTTTACGATTATTGCATTTCCCGTACCGGAGATCGGGGAACAGTTTGAGGAGATCTTTGATGAAACGATCAGGATCAATACCTTGGATTATCAGACTTACCGGAACATCCAGCAGACGATGATCGATACGCTGGATCAGGCAAAGGAAGTGCATGTCAAAGGCTGTGGGAAAAACAGGACAGACATTACGGTGGCTTTGGCGGATTTAAAGGATGCGGCCCATGAGACGAAATTTGAAAATTGTGTGGCGGATGTCAATATTCCGGTGGGAGAGGTTTTTACGTCTCCGAGACTGCAGGGCACGAACGGCGTTCTTCATGTCAGCAGGGTATATCTGAATGAACTGGAATACCATGATCTGGAGCTTACTTTTAAAGATGGTATGGTAACAGAATATTCCTGTAAGAATTTTGAAAACAGAGCGGAAAATGAAAAATATATCCGGGACAATGTATTGTTCCATCACGATACGCTTCCCCTGGGGGAATTTGCCATCGGAACGAATACAACCGCTTATATGGCGGCAAGGAAATACGATATTGCAGGCAAACTGCCGATCCTGATCGCAGAGAAGACGGGACCGCATTTTGCGGTAGGGGATACCTGTTATTCCCATTCGGAGGATATTCAGGTATTCAATCCGGACGGAAAAGAGATCATTGCCAGAGATAATGAGATTTCGATTCTTCGTAAAGAGGATGATAGTAAAGCATATTTTCATTGTCACACGGATATCACGATCCCTTATGATGAACTGGGTGTGTTAGAAGCGGTAAAGGAAGACGGCAGCAGGGTAAAGATCATAGAGAACGGAAGATTTGTCCTGCCCGGTTGTGAAACGCTGAATGAAGCCCTGGCGTGAGAAATATGAAATCTGTTAAATAAATATTGTGCCTGCGGTATAGCACTAAAGTGCATTAGAATCGCAGGTTACGGAAAGGCGAGGTTATTAATATGGCACAGGTGGGTATTGTAATGGGTAGCGATTCGGATATGCCCGTTATGAAAAAGGCTGCGGAGATTTTAGACGAACTGGGGATCAGTTTTGAGATGAGGATCATTTCCGCACACAGGGAACCACAGGAGTTTTTTGAATATGCATCTACGGCGGAAGAAAGAGGATATAAGGTCATTATCGCGGGAGCAGGTATGGCAGCGCATCTGCCGGGGATGTGTGCGGCGATCTTTCCGATGCCGGTCATTGGTATTCCGATGCATACGACTTCTTTGGGAGGAAGGGATTCCCTGTACTCCATCGTACAGATGCCCTCCGGTATCCCGGTAGCTACGGTAGCCATCGGCGGTGGAACCAATGCGGGCCTGCTGGCTGCTAAGATGCTGGCAATGTCAGATGAAAAACTGTTGGAAAAATTAAAGGCATATTCTAAGAAACTTGAAGAAAACGTAAAGAAGAAAGACCAAAAACTAAGCGAAATAGGATATAAAAATTACAACTAAGAGCATAATGATGAGGAGGCAAAGCATGGACTATAAAAAAGCCGGAGTGGATATCGAGGCAGGCTACAGATCAGTGGAGCTGATGAAAAAATATGTAAATGAAACGGCGCGGCCGGAAATGTTGGGCGGTATCGGCGGTTTCTCCGGAGCTTTTTCACTAGCCGGGATCAAGGATATGGAAAAGCCGACGCTTGTTTCCGGAACGGATGGCGTCGGAACCAAATTAAAGCTTGCGTTTTTGATGGATAAGCATGATACGGTGGGAATCGATTGCGTAGCAATGTGTGTCAACGATATTGCCTGTGCAGGAGGAGAACCATTATTTTTCCTGGATTATATTGCCTGTGGAAAGAATTATCCGGAGAAGATCGCCACGATCGTAAAGGGTGTGGCAGAAGGCTGTAAGCAGGCGGGCGCAGCGTTAATTGGCGGTGAGACGGCGGAAATGCCGGGATTTTATCCGGAGGATGAATATGACCTTGCAGGGTTTTCGGTGGGGATCGTAGATGAAAAAGATTTGATCACGGGTGCATTAATTCAGCCCGGTGACGCATTAATTGGTATTGGGTCTTCCGGAATACATAGCAATGGATTTTCCCTTGTCAGAAGAGTATTTTCTATGAGCGAAGAAGCGCTTCGCCGTCACAATGCGGATCTGGGGACGACGTTGGGAGAGGCTCTGCTGACTCCTACTAAGATTTATGTGAAGGCATTGAAAGAAGTAAAGCAGGCAGGCGTTACGATCAGAGGGTGCAGCCATATCACCGGCGGAGGATTTTATGAGAATATCCCCCGGATGCTTCCCGATGGGGTACATGCCAGAGTGCAGAAGAACAGTTACGAAGTGCCTGTGATTTTCCGTATGCTGCAATCCCTCGGATGTATTGAGGAACGTATCATGTATAATACTTATAATATGGGTATCGGCATGGTGCTGGCAGTCGGGCAGGAAGATGTGGACAAGACGATAGCGGCCATCGGCAGAGCGGATGAGCATGCGTTTGTGATTGGCGAGGTTGTAAGCGGCGATAAAGGAGTCACGTTATGTTAAAGGTACTGGTATGTGTATCGGGCGGCGGAACCAATCTGCAGGCGATCATCGACGGCATAGAACAGGGAAAGATACGCAATACAAAGATCGTCCGCGTGATCAGTAACAATCCCGGAGCCTATGCGCTGACTAGGGCAAAGGAACATGGAATTGAAGGCATCAGCATCTCACCGAAAGAATACGAAAATCGTGATGCGTTTCACAAAGCGTTTTTAAATGCAGTGGAAGATGCTTCGCCGGATCTGATCGTACTGGCAGGATTTTTGGTAGTGATCCCTGCTGAAGTCATCAGGAAATACCGCAACAGGATCATCAATATCCATCCTTCCCTGATCCCCTCGTTTTGCGGGACAGGCTATTATGGTCTGAAAGTCCATGAGGCTGCGCTGGAGCGGGGCGTAAAGATTACCGGCGCAACGGTGCATTACGTTGATGAAGGGACGGATACCGGACCGATCATTTTACAGAAAGCGGTGGAGGTAAAGAAAGGCGATACGCCTAAGATCTTGCAGCAGAGAGTGATGGAAGAAGCGGAATGGATCATTCTGCCTCAGGCAATCAATATGATTGCATGCGGAGAACTGCAGGAAGAAGGGTTGTGCTGATCAAAAATGTGCACTGCAGTATGATGCAGTGAGTAAAACAGGAATAGGATAGGAGGAGACAGATGAAGGTGCTGATCATTGGAAGCGGTGGCAGGGAACATGCGATCGCCATGTCAGTGAAGAGGAGCAAAAGAGTTGAGAAGATTTACTGCGCTCCCGGTAATGCAGGAATTGCGCAGCTTGCAGAGTGCGTTCCCATCGGAGCGATGGAATTTGATAAACAGGTTGCTTTTGCAAAAGAAAAAGAGATCGATCTGGTGATTGTTGCGCCGGATGATCCTCTGGCCGGCGGTCTGGTTGATGAAATGGAGAAAGCCGGAATACGCGCTTTCGGACCGCGGAAGAATGCGGCGGTTTTAGAGGGAAGCAAAGCGTTTAGCAAGGATCTGATGAAGAAATACCAGATTCCTACGGCAGCATATGAGAATTTTGACGATCCTGAGGAAGCTATGAAATATCTTGAGACAGCAAAGCTTCCGGTGGTTTTGAAGGCAGACGGTCTTGCGCTTGGTAAGGGAGTGCTGATCTGCAAGACACGGGAGGAAGCGATGGAAGGCGTTCGGAAGATCATGCTGGATAAGCAGTTTGGAAGCGCCGGAAATAAGATGGTCATTGAGGAATTTATGACCGGCAGGGAGGTTTCCGTATTATCCTTTGTGGATGGAAAAACGATCAAGACCATGACCAGTGCGCAGGATCATAAACGTGCGCGGGATGGAGATCAGGGATTAAATACCGGCGGTATGGGAACCTTTTCACCGAGTCCGTTTTATACCGAGGAGATCGATGCGTTTTGTCAGGAACGGATCTATCAGCCGACAGTAGATGCCATGGCAAAGGAGGGAAGGAAATTTCAGGGTGTGATCTTCTTTGGACTGATGCTGACGGAGGACGGTCCCAAGGTCTTGGAGTACAATGCCCGATTTGGTGATCCGGAGGCGCAGGTGGTGCTTCCGAGGATGAAGAATGATATCATAGACGTGATGGAAGCCTGCATTGACGGGACGCTGGATCAGATTGATCTGCAGTTTGAGGACAATGCCGCGGTATGCGTGATCCTGGCATCGGACGGTTATCCCGAAAAATATGAGAAAGGGCTGGAGATTACGGGGCTGGAACGATTTGACGGGAAAGAAGATTATTATTGCTTCCATGCCGGGACAAAGGAAGAAAATGGCAGATTTTACACGAACGGCGGCAGGGTGCTCGGTATCACGGCTTTGGGCGGAGATCTTAAGGAAGCAAGGAAGAATGCTTATCTGGCAACAGAGTGGGTAGAATTTGACAATAAATACATGCGCCATGACATCGGAAACGCGATCATGGAAGCAGATAAAATGTCATAGATCAGAGGATGAACAGGAGAGAAAGGAGTATCATTACAAAAATGGAAATGAGTCAAAGAACAGTAGGAAGAATCAGCAGGTGGATTTCAGTAATATGCGCGTTCGTACTGGCCATGGCAATGGGGATCACGGCATGGGCTACTGCGGAGCCGGGAACGACGATTTACATTGCGGACGGTAAACAGGGTGTAAATATTCGCTCACAGGCAAGCACAAACAGTGAGGCTGTAGGAAAACTGGACGGTGGCGCAGCATTGACGGTTGTCAGTGTGGTAAGCGCAGACGGTAATAACTGGTATCAGGTTGAGTGTGTTATCAATGGTGAGACAAAGACGGGTTATATCAGGGAGGATCTGGTGGTGATTCCGGAAAGCGGCGGAGAACCGGCAGAAACGGAAACGCCTGAAGGAGGTGGTGAAGGCGTGCCGGAGGATGCAGCGCCTGCTCCGGAGGAAACCATGCCGTCCAACAGCGCTACCATATTGGATCTGTCAGTTATGGATAGTGGAACGGCACCTGAAAGGCTGCCGGCGGGATTCCGTTCGGCGACGATGGAACTCAATGATATAGTGCTCCCGGCATGGACAGATGATTCCAATCAATATTATATTTTTTACGCGACAGCACAGGACGGTACTACAGGCTGGTTCTTGATTGATAGTGCATTGGGAAAATACATCCGTTATAATAACATGTTTGGAGCCGCTGAAGAATCCGTATCTGCTAATGGCAGCGGTGTATCTAAAACGGCATTTATTATCGTGGTCGTATTCTGCGTAGTGTTAGTTGCGGCAACGGCAGTGATGGGAATCAAACTGATGAATGGCGGCGGCAGTGACGATTACGATGACTATGACGATGATGACGACTATGATGATGAAGAGGATGAAGGACCAAGGAAGCGGAGAAGTTCTGTATTTAGAAAGTTCTCCGGTGATGACGATGATGATTACGAGGATGAAGAGGACGATGAAGATGATTATGACGATAGAAGAAGGAGTTCCGCTCGTCCGACACATCAGGTTGCGGTGCAGCAGGGAATGAGAACTGCCAGACCGGTAGGCGAGAACAGACAGCCTGTTCAAAACAGACCGGCCAGTCAGGGAAGACCCGTTAGCGGTAGCAGCTCTGCCGGCGGAGCAAGACAGACAGTCAATGGAGGACGTCCGGCGGGACAGCAGGGGCAGCCATCGGGCGGCATGACAAGAACGGCGGGACAGCAGCCAACCAGAACATCTGGTCAGGCACCACAGGGACAGCAGCGTTATGTACAGCGTCAGGCGGGACAGCAGCGTTACGCGCAGCGGACTACCACGACAAGGCGTAATGATGACGAATATTAAGATACAAAAGAAGGCAGCTGTATATTGCAGTTGCCTTTTCACAAGGGTTTAAATTTTCGTTTAAAGTGAGGATATTTCTATGGCTTTAGGATTTACACAAAAAGCTAAAAACGCGTTGCTCTATGCAGAAAAAGCCGCGAAACAGTTTCAGTCGGGATATGTGGGAACGGAGCATCTGCTGTTGGGATTGATCCGGGAGAGGACGGGAGTAGCGGCAATGGTTCTGAAAGAGAATCATGTAGATGAGATCCGTCTGGAGGAGCTGATACAGGAAGCGATCGTCCCGCAGGGTAATCTTATGCTGCGTGACCGGAAGGAATATTCGGTCAAGGCTGCAAGGGTACTGGAAGAAAGCAAGGGTTACGCGCGGAAGACCGGCGCAAAGGAAGCCGGGACAGAGCATATACTGATGGCGCTGATCAGGGAGACGGACAGTGTGGCAGTCAGGCTTATGGCAGCGATGGGCATCAATCCGGGTAAAGTATATATGGAACTGCTTAAGCTGATCGGGGATGAAAACCTGATCAGGCAGGAGGAGATGGAGCTGCGTGGAAATAAGAAAAAGAAGAAGGAACAGACATCTACTCTGGATCAGTATAGCCGCGATCTGACTGCGCTTGCGCGGGAAGGAAAATTAGATCCTGTGATCGGCAGAAAGAATGAAATACAACGGGTGATCCAGATCATCAGCCGCCGCACCAAGAACAATCCATGTCTGATTGGAGAACCGGGAGTCGGAAAAACGGCAATTGTAGAAGGCTTAGCAAGCCGTATCGCAATGGGAGATGTACCTGATACGATCAAGGACAAACGTGTTGTAACACTGGATCTGTCAGGAATGGTGGCAGGAAGTAAATACCGTGGTGAGTTTGAGGAACGGATCAAACGGGTGATGAAGGAAGTCACCACCAACGGAAATATTATTTTGTTTTTGGATGAGATACACACGATCATCGGCGCCGGTGGAGCGGAGGGCGCGATTGACGCATCCAATATTTTAAAGCCATCCCTGTCACGGGGGGAAATCCAGATGATCGGGGCGACTACGATTTCAGAATACCGTAAGTATTTTGAAAAGGATGCGGCCTTGGAAAGACGTTTCCAACCGGTTACGGTGGAAGAACCGACCATAGAAGAAACCATCACCATACTGAAAGGGATCTATCATAAATATGAGGAGCATCATGGAATCAGGATCCTTCCGGAGGCATTGGAGGCGGCAGCCAGACTGTCAGAACGTTATATCAATGACAGGAACCTTCCGGATAAAGCGATCGATCTGATTGATGAGGCTGCGGCGGCTGCAAGACTGCGGTCTATGATCCTGCCCCCCAATTTAAAAGAAATTCAGGAGCAGATCAGGAAAAAGGAAGAGCAGATAGAGCGTTCCTTGATGATAGAGGCGTTTACCCAGGCAGGGGAACTGCGGCAGGAACAGGCACAGCTTAGAAAAAAAATGGAGCGTCTGCAGAGGAGTTACGAGAGGAAAGTGCAGGAGAAGGCCTGTGTGGTGGATGAAAATGCCATCGCGGAGGTTGTCAGTATCTGGACAAAGGTACCCGTAAAGAGGCTGGCGGAGAAGGAAAGCGAAAGGCTGTTGAAACTGGAAAGCACGCTGCATAAAAGAGTGGTCGGACAGGAGGAGGCAGTCGGAGCAGTGGCAAGAGCGATCCGACGGGGAAGAGTCGGACTGCAGGATCCGAACAGACCGCTGGGTTCTTTCCTGTTTTTAGGGCCGACGGGCGTCGGTAAGACGGAACTTTCCAAAACGCTGGCAGAGGTAGTATTTGGCTCAGAAACCGCATTGATCAGGGTAGATATGTCAGAGTATATGGAACAACATTCCGTGTCTAAGATGATCGGTTCGCCGCCGGGATATGTGGGATTTGATGAAGGCGGGCAACTGTCTGAAAAGGTAAGGCAGAATCCCTATTCCGTCATTTTGTTTGATGAGATCGAAAAGGCGCATCCGGATGTATTTAATGTGCTGCTTCAGGTGTTGGATGACGGTCATATCACGGATTCCAAGGGGCGGAAGGTGAGCTTTAAGAATACGATACTGATCATGACTTCCAATGCCGGGGCACAGAGAATCGTTGCACCGAAAAATCTTGGCTTTGCGGCCAGGACAGACGCGGAGATGGATCATAAACGG
Organism: uncultured Lachnospiraceae bacterium; assembly: GCA_947174725.1. Lineage (GTDB taxonomy): Bacteria > Bacillota > Clostridia > Lachnospirales > Lachnospiraceae > NK4A136. The sequence goes on from CAMWKA010000012.1 coordinate 13,948, forward strand.
ATGAAGGATGGCGTATTGGAAGAAGTAAAGAGGATCTTCAAACCAGAGTTTATCAACCGTATTGATGAGATGATCGTATTTCATGCATTAAATAAAACGAATCTGCGCCAGATCGTAACCATTCTGTCAAAAAATCTCTGCGAACGGTGTAAAAATCAGTTAAATCTGACGCTGACGATTTCAACGGCTGTCAAAGATTATCTGGTTGAGAAACATGCTGATCTGAAGATGGGCGCAAGACCGTTAAAGAGAGCGATTCAGACGCAGATAGAAGATAAGCTTGCGGAGGAACTTTTATCGGGACGCATCGTGCCGGGAGAAAAGGTAAGCGCATCTTTGAAAAAGAATGAGATTGTCTTTGTAAAAAAATGATCCTTTCTATGGAATTGTGGGCAAAAATAATGTATAATGTACAGGTAAGGCAATCGGCACATACAGGTTACGATAATAAATTACGGAGGAAGAACAATGGCTGTAGTGAAGGAATTGCTTCGTTCAGAAAGTGACGGAAGCATCAGTTTTGGAGATTATACCCTGCGTCAGAAGTCAAAGGTTGAGGATTATGAGCATGCAGGAGATCTGTTGAAGGTAAAGACGTTTTGTGAGATCACAAGACTTGAGAAAAACGGAATGTTTTTATATGAATCGGTTCCGGGAACGGCAGTTTTAAATTTAAAAGAAACAGCGGACGGAATTTCCTTTGTGGTAGAAGGAGATGAGGATGCGCAGATCACGGTGGGTCTGGCGGAAGATACGGAATATCAGGTTAAGGTAGGAGGCGAATCCGCAGGGACAATCAAGACAAATCTCGGTGGGAAGCTTGTGCTTAGCGTAGAGCTTGCCGGAGAGGGAGAAGTCAAGGTTGAGATCACAAAATAATGGCGAATAATCGTGCGTTATTCAGACAAAAATATCTCCCGGTCTGCCGGTATCTGCCAGCAGGTCGGGAGATATTATATATCGGAATTTTACTTATCTAATCGTTATTCGGGATCCGGGTGTCAAAAGATACTTTATAAATTTTGAGGCGGCAAGCTGCACAAATAATAATCTGTGCCTATGCATTTGGACGGAAATTAGAAATTCTTAACATTCCTATCCTATTCCCAGCAA
>CAMWKA010000013.1 GCA_947174725.1 uncultured Lachnospiraceae bacterium
TTCTTAAATTATGGATAATTTTATGGATAAGCTGGCGCAGAGGTATAACGCACAGGAGATGATTATGGCAAATTCACAGGCGGAGGCTGCAAGGATGCAGAATCTCCAAGAACAGGTGGAAGCATATGAGGCGGTCCTGCAGGAGATGCGTAAGCTGAATTATAAAAACACGGAACTTACGGAGAAAATGTATTCTCTTGTGGATGAGAGCATCGAAAAGGTAAGGACTCTCCAACTGGAAGCAGTGGAGGGGAATGCAAGCGCAGAAATGGTAACCAGGGAAATGTCGGACGCAGTGACAGCCGCTTTGAATGAAGCGCTGAATAATATGGATGCCACTGTTGCAAAGACCCTTAGCGAATCCTTAGCCGTTTCTCTGGCACGACCGACGGAAGAGTTGAAACAGTCTACTGAACTTGTAGGCAGTACGGCGCAGGGAATTAAGGATGCTATGATGAAGCTGGAGCTTTCCGCAGAGGCGCTGGCAGCTTCTTCATTTGAAATCCAGAATACTGCGGCAGTAGTACAGACGTCAACAGAAGGATTCCGGGATTCGCTTTCCGGAATGCAGGAACGGATCAGCGGTATTTATGCTGGTATGGGCAGCGTACAGGAAAGCATCGGCGGTGTTTATGCCGGTATGAGCAGCATGCAGGAGAGCATGAGCGGTATCTATTCCACGATGGGCGGCATGCAGGAGAGCATGGGTGGTATCCAGAGCGGTATCAGCGGAATCAACAATGTACAGGAAAGCATGCAGGGAATACAGATTGGTATGAGCGGTCTGCAGGAAAGTATGCAGAGTGTGCAGACTGGCATGTACGGTTTGCAGGAGAATGTGCAGCAGGGAGTTCAGGTCGGAATCAACGGTGTGCAGGAGAAGATGCAAGGGATTCAGAGCGGTGTGGAAAGTCTGCAGGAGAGTATGCAGGGAATCCAAACCGGAATGACCGGTATCAGCGGTCTGCAGGAGACAATGCAGGGAGTTCAGACGGATATCAGAGAAGGTATAGGTGATCTGTACACGACGATCAATAATATGCAGGCGTCAATTGCCAGTTTGGTAGAAACATCGGCGCAGCCCAACGATGCGCATGATGCGGTGTCAGAAGAGATTCGCGGCAGCCTGTCAGAGATTTCTTCTGCTGTTTCAGAGGTGAGTACCGGTGTGCGTAATCTCAAATCCTCTACGGACGATACCAGAACAAGTTTAAAGACAGCATTTGAATCAGGGATCTATGGCTTGAAGCAGGACAATAGAGAAATTGTTGAATTCATGCAGCGGATGAACAACAATCTGATGGCAAAAAAAGAAGATCCTGAAAAGGAGCAAAAAGAGGCCGAAGCGAAGGAGAAAGAGGCTGAGAATCAGCGTATTCTGGAAGAACATTTCAAAACGCTGGAAGATTTTATGCATAAGGAAAGCGTAAAGGTATATCGTAATGTACAGGCAGTTGTTAATGAAAAGATCGATCGTCAGGCGCTTGGCAACGAGGATCGCAACAATCAGATGATCGTAAGGGTAAAAGGGGTAAAGACGGCTGCGGTGGTTGCAATTGTTTTAAGTGCCATCAATATCGCAATTACGGTATTAAATATTTTGGGAATCATTTAAAGATATTTTGTTTTGCCGAATCTTTTTGCGGTATTTGCAGATAATAAGGTTGAAAAACTTTGTTTTTCAACCTCATTATCTGCTCAATGTCTCTGCCAAAGGCAGAGACATAAAAACAGTCGCAGCATGGAGGCAAAAATGAAATTTGAGATTACGGAAAGGTATAGTTGTTAGTATGAAAGTAACAGCGCTGATCATGGCAGGCGGCAAGGGAGAGCGTTTCTGGCCGAGAAGCCGTAAAAAAAATCCGAAGCAGTTCCTTTGCCTTACCGGAGATGGAAAAACAATGATCCAGCAGACAGTAGAGAGGATTCGCCCTCTGGTGGAGCTGGAAGATATTTATGTCGCGACCAATAAGGATTATAAGCAGCTTGTAAAGGAGCAGCTTCCGGATCTTCCAGAGGAGAATATTTTGTGTGAACCGGTAGGGCGCAATACCGCTCCTTGTATCGGTCTTGGCGCCGTATATATGCGCAGGAAGTATGAGGATGCCGTGATGCTGGTGCTGCCCAGCGATCATCAGATCAAATATAAAGGAATGTATCTGAATGTATTGAGAGAGGCGATCAAGATTGCGGAAGAAGGGGAAAATCTTGTTACTTTGGGGATTACACCCAACGCTCCTGAGACAGGATACGGATACATCAAGTTCAATCCGGAAGTAGTCAGAGGCAGGGCGTTTGCTGTTGATAAATTTGTGGAAAAGCCTAATGTGGCTAAGGCAAAGGAATATCTGGAATCCGAGGAATATATGTGGAATTCCGGTATGTTTGCGTGGAAGGTTTCTACGATTCTGAAATCCATGGAGGACAAGCTTCCTTCTATATATGAAGGATTAAAGAAGATCGAGGACGCGGTTGGCACGGAAGATGAAGAAGCTGTCATTAACGGCGCGTTTGAGATCTTCCCGTCAGAATCCATCGATTATGGGATTTTAGAGAAGGAAAATAATATTTTTGTTCTGCCGGGGACATTCGGCTGGGATGATGTGGGTTCCTGGCTGTCGCTGGAACGGATGAAGCCGGTCAATGATTCCGGCAATGTCGTGGATGGTAACGCCATGACGGTAAATGTGAAGAACTGTATTATAGAGGGCTCTGATAAACTGATTGCAGCTATCGGCATCCATGATCTGATCATTGTGGATACGAAGGACGCAACATTGATCTGTTCTAAAGACAGCACTGCTGATATTAAGAAGATCGTGGAAAATCTTAAGATATGCAATCGGGATATCTATCTATAAGGTGAGAAAGGACAAAGCAGTATTATGTCAATATTGCAGCAGGCTGTATGTTTTATCGTATGGCTGTGTCTGATTCCTATGCTGGCGGGGATTATTCCATCCTACCTGCTGGAAAAGGGAAAGAAAAGAATAGGTACCGTATATTTGTCAGGCTGGATATTCATGCTGGCATTTTTCCAAATTATAGCGAGTATCATGGTGTTATCGAGACAGTCGTTGTCTGAACTGGCATGGCTGTTTTCTACTGTTATGTATTTTATGGCTCTGGCAGGATGCTTTGTCATGCTGGTGGGAATCAGCAGGGAGTCTGTCCGGGGATATTTTTTCGCCCCTTCCTGGCGAAGAATGAGCGGAAGCGAACGGGCTACTTGGATATTTTTCATTCTTCTGGTAAGTTTTCAACTTTTTTTATCCGTCTATATCAGCACGCCGGATGGGGATGACGCCTATTATGTAGCGCATGCGCAGATTGCAGCGCAGAAGGATACGATGTATCTGGAAAATGCTTATGTCGGCGGCTATGGGGCTCTCGATGCAAGACATGTGCTGGCGCCTTTTCCTATGTTTATCGCGTTTCTTTCCAGAAAAAGTAATATGCACGCGTCTGCTGTAGCGCATACGATCCTTCCGTTTGCGTTGATCATTCTGACTTATCTGATCTATTATAAAGCTGCTTCTATTCTTTTTCCAGATCATGAACGCGAGAAACGTTCGGTGTTTATGACGCTGATGGTGGGAATGCAGTTGTTTGGCAGTTATTCGATCTATACCAATGAAACGTTCTTTGTAACAAGAACCTGGCAGGGCAAGTCGGTGCTTGCCAATATTGCGATTCCGGCAGCGTTTTATATCCTGCTCAGGATCTGCGCGTATACGGAGACAGAGCGGACGGATGAAGAGATAGAGTATGGGACGACACTGCCGGGGCTGATGATGTCGCTGTTGGCAGTGAATCTGGTGGGAGCATTGGCAAGCAGCCTGGGACTCCTGCTCCTATGCTTTTTAGAGGGGTTGTTCCTGGTGGTGATTGCTGTAAGAAATAAACGCTTCAGTGTGATTCCGGCGGGGATGGTAAGCATGGTACCGTGCGTTATTTATATCTTAATATATGTATTGTGGTAAATCGTTGGAAACTTTAGGGATTGGAGGTCTCAGGAAGACCGGATGGAAGTGATGAAAGAAATTTTCAATGTATATTCCGGGTATAGTGGCAGAGGTATACTGATGGCTCTTTTTTTCGTTTCCCTTTTTTATCTGGCTTTGGCGGAGAAAAAGCGTACGGTTCGAACCATCCTGTTATATGGAAGTGTGGGGATTGTCATAGGGATCTTCCTTCCGCCGGTCTATCATGCGTATGTCAGTTACGTGGATGCGACGACTTACTGGAGAATGTGGTGGATCCTGCCGGTAGGGATCGGTCTGGCTTATGTGGGGACGCAGCTGATCGCGGAACATCGTCTGACCGGCTTTTGCATGATCTTTTTGATTTTGCTGCTGGGGGGAGAGTTTGTATATACAAGCAATCCTAATTTCAGAAAAACGGAGAATATCTATCAGATTCCGGAGGAGATCATCACTATCATAGATTTTTTGGAAGAATATGATGAAGGAGTAGTAAATGCGGCATTTCCGGCGGAACTGTTGGGATTTGTCAGACAGTATGATATAGAACTTCGGATGCCGTATGGCAGGGAGAGATGGGAAGAAAACTGGAGCGAACCCAACGGATTTTATCAGTTGATGTACGCTCCGACAGTGGATTTTGCTGCATTGGCGGAAAAGTGTCGTTACAATTATACAAGGTATATCATCGTGGACGCTAGAAAAGGATATCTCGACGTTCCGGAAGAGAACGGGTATCGTCTGCTGCTTGAATCCGGAGTCTATCGGGTATATGAATATACGGAAATTGACTGGGAACAGCGGCGTGAGGAACTTGAAAATATGTAACGTTTCCATGCAGCTGTCTATGCTGTACTAATTTCCGCTGATAAATCCCATGATATGGGCAACAATCAGACGACGTCCCGCCTCATTGGGAAAAGCTCCATCTTCATCCAGATAATCTTCATAATTTGCAAAATTAAAATCTTCAAAGAAATAATTATCCACAAAGGAGACATGATTTGCTTCCGCAGCATTTTTGGCATTGAGTACATAGTCGCCCAAAGTAGCCTTTTCTGAATTGAAATAAACGTCGGCACCGATCATATCACCATTTTCATCAGCAACAAAACAATAGCTTGGTGAGGAGATGATGATTTGCATATATGGGAATCGCTCCCGGAGCAATTTCAGACAGTCGTCAAGAGAACCGGTAGTGCCGTTTTCGTGTCCATAAGGCTGGGCACCGTAAACATCGCCGGCGGTCAATGGTCTGCCGGCGAGATAGTCACAGTAGCCATAGCAGATGATCAGGGTATCTGTTTTGTTAAAGTCGATGACATGTAACTTGTCCCAGTAATCATAATACTCGTTGTTATTTTCTATTTCACTCAGCGCGGCAAATTGCAGATCATAATTTCCCATATCCCCGGCACAGATAGCGGATATGATATAATATAAGTTATAAGCGTCTTCGGCATATCCCTGAGTATAGGAAAGTTCCTGTAATGCGATGGTGCTTCCGCTTAACGCAAGGGTGGTGACATTGGCGCCTGTGGCTTCCGCAAGAAGATCGGATATCCCGTTTTCACCCTGCGCATGTAAGATAGTATCGTCGCCCAATATAACGATATTCTGTTCACCGTCGTCAACGTAGCCTTCTATTGCGGAGGGATTAAACGGCACAAAATAATCTGCGGATTCCACATCATAGGCAGGATTGCCGTTATTATCCGTAACATCCGGCGCGCTGCCCCGCTGCCAGCGTATCAGAAGAAAGATGGATGAAAACAAGATTACAGCGATTGCGGAGAGGATGATGATCTGTACGATCTTGGAGAGTTTGGTATTTTCCTCATCTTCCTCATCATCCTGAATATCGTAATCATCTTCTTCGTTATATATTTCCGACTCGTTCGTAGAGATCGGAGTCCCCAGATCGATCTTTTCTAAATCTTCATCATCAAAAGCAGGTCTCATAAATTTCCTCATTTCCGTTTTTTATTTTTTGAAAATTTGCTTTTCAGTTCAGTTTTCCCTGTTATTTATGCGTTATACAAATGAATTATTGCAAAAAAAACTATTTTTTATAGTTTAACACAATAAAAACTGGAAATCCACACAGTTTTTACCATCGCAAAATCCATCATTTTTCTTGCCTTGTTTACATAATACATGCTATAATGTCCGAGAAAGTAGTAACAGCGCTGAAAAAAGTAGAAATGGAGAGGATGTATGAAAAAAGAATTTGATATCATCGACTTGGATCTGACGGATCATATCCCGCAGGTACAGGAGATGTATGACGATCATACAGAAGAACCAAATGAATATACAGAAGAAAATAGCGATTATATAGAAGAATTTAATGAATATACGGAAGAATTTATCGAATATACAGAAGAAAATACTGATTATATAGAAGAAATCACTAACTATACAGAAGAATACAGTGATGAAATCACCAATATAGATAATGACGAAACAAATGATGAACCTTATATAATGGAAAAATTTGGAAATGAATATGATGCAAATGAAAATTTTGCGGAATATGCGGACGAATATGATTCCGGGAATGAATGCGCTGATGCATATGATATGGAAGACGGTTCTGCAATGACAGATGAGTCATATGCTCCATTTGACGAAGAAAATGCGGGCATGGAAGTGTTTCAGGGTGAAGTCTCCGTAGATACGATGCTGATGAGCGATATTTCCGAGGAGATCAATGAGCAGATCGAGGAGCAGTTTACAGGCTCTGTGGATTTTGTGGAGCTGGATGAACTTGCCGAAGAAGGCTATGATGTCAGGGAATATTATGACGCTGAGGCTGGCTACAATTCAGAAGAATATTATGATTCTGAGGGTGGTTATGATCCTGAGGCAGAGTATTATGATGAAGAAGGAGCGTATGCAGGGGACATAGCATACGGAGATGAGGAAAAGCAGGATATCAAAACACGCATACTTGCATTTTTCCGCAAATTTACACCGGGAGACTGGGTGACAGCGGGAATGGGCGTTCTGATCATATGTGTTGCAGTCATTACGCTTGTGGCTGCTGGAAACCGTAACCGCGCGACGGAAACTCTCAATCTTTATGATGTCGGACAGAGCTTTTCATCCATTGGTATTGCGGGTGAAAGTGGTCTGACTGCGATGGCCGACGCGCATATGGTGCCGTCCATGGAGGAAGAACCGGAAGGGACAGCCGAGTTTATTTCAGTTGAAGTGACATGCACTTCCGTGGAACGTGATCTTAAAATCAAATTTATTGATACAGCAACGAACCGTTTGATTACGGATGTGGAATTTGAGATCGTTCTGAAATCCGGTGGAGAGACAGCATATACCTTTAAGGATGAGGATTTGGATGGTATTATTTATAATAAGTCAGTAGAACCGGGAGTATATCAGGTGGAAGTGACACCTGTAGAGGGATACGAATTTACAGAATATCCGTCTTCTGTAACGGTAAAAGACCAGATCGTATATGAGCAGATCGATGTGACACAGGAAATTAAGACGGAGTCTGAAATCAATGCTGCGGCGGAGGACACCGCTATTAATAATGCTGGAGTCGAAGCAGCGGCAGAGCCGACTCCTGTGGTAACGGATACCGTGGAATGGGTGGAATCTACCAGAGTAGCGGTGGACGGTTCCGACGGATATCGTCAGGTGAATAAAGATACGATTGCAGAGCCTTCCTATTCTGCCAGAAATACAGTTAGTGTGGCATCAGAACAGAGGGCTGCAGAACCGATGCGGCCATACTTTATCATGCATGAATTGTTCCGCACCGCGTCAGGAAATAGTACCGCGTCAGGAAACAGTACTGCGTCAGGAAACAGCACCGAGTCAGGAAATGGAAGTGGTGATAATGAGACAAAACCTGCGGAAAGGACTGCTTCCGTAACGATTAGCGGTGGTAAAACAGTGCAGGCCGGCGGAACGATCGAGTTGACGGCATCTGCAAAGTATGATGGTAGCGCGATCAGCGGTGGAAATTATAGCTGGAAGAGCAGCGATGCATCTGTGGCTACGGTAAATGGCGGCAAAGTGTCTGCCTTGAAAGAAGGAACAGTGACGGTCACTGCGGAATTTTCCAAGACGGAAGGCAATGTCACCTATAAAGGAAGCGCGACATATGAGATTACAGTGGAAGCGAAACCGGTAGTAGTAACCGTTTCTCAGGTATCGGTCAGTCCGGCATCGTTGGAGTTGTCTGTTTCAGAAAGTAAGGTGGTAACGGCAAGCGCGGCCATGACAGACCAGTCGAAGGTAACAACGGCCTCTGCCTTTACATTCCAGAGCAGTGATGCTAAGATAGCTACAGTGGATGCGTCAGGTAAGGTGACCGGTATCGCGGCGGGAACTGCGACGATTACCGTATCTTATAAGGATGCGCAGGGTAATACCAAATCTGCGGACTGTACGGTGAAGGTAACGCAGCAGACGATGCAGGGAATTGCATTGAATAAGACATCGCTGACTCTCAGAAAGGGAACCAGCGAAACATTGACAGCGACAGTGACGTTGTCAGACGGTACGAAGATTACGGATGCCGGAAAGATGACATGGAAGAGTTCCGACACTTCTGTGGCAACAGTTGATGCGGCAGGAAAGGTGACTGCGGTAGCCAATGGAACAGCCAAGATTACAGTGACTTATAAGGATGCTGCAGGCAATACCAAATCAGCAGAATGTACCGTTACGGTTGTTGCCAATCCGGAACAGGATACGACCAGTAAGTTAGTGGATAAGAATGGTAATCAGATCTATGTTAAGAATTCTTCCGGTAATTATGTAGCGGCAACTTTTGCGGATTACTACAAAGCGTCTGCGTTTTATATCAAGGCGGATGTGGAATACATTTATACGGGATGGCAGACGATCAATGGCAATGTTTATTATTATGATAAGAACCACAATAAAGTGACAGGCGATCAGATCATTCAGGGCATTAAGTATCATTTCAATAGCGACGGTATACTTGCCATGAACAATAATGGTGTATTAGGAATCGACGTTTCCAAATGGAATGGTACCATCGACTGGAACGCAGTGAAAAATTCCGGTGTCAGCTTTGTCATTATCCGATGCGGTTATCGTGGGTCTTCCACAGGTGTACTAGTAGAGGATCCGACTTTTAAACGTAATATTCAGGGCGCAACCGCGGCAGGATTGAAGGTCGGCGTATATTTCTTTACGCAGGCAATCAATGAGGTAGAGGCTGTAGAAGAGGCGTCTATGGTAATCAGCCTGATCAGGGGATACGGCATTTCCTATCCGGTATTTATTGATACGGAAAAGGCCAATGGGCGTGCGGACGGACTGGATCGCGCGACGAGAACGGCAGTATGCCGGGCATTTTGTGAGACAATTCGAAATGCGGGATATTCTGCAGGTGTATATGCGTCAAAATCGTGGTATAATGATAATCTGAACTATGGTTCGCTGAGTGGTTACCGGATCTGGCTGGCACAGTACGCGTCGGAACCTACCTTCGGCAGCCGTTATGACATGTGGCAGTACTCAGATAAGGGAACTGTCAGCGGTATCAGCGGAAAGGTGGATATGAATATCAGCTATCTGGGATACTAGATCTAAAGAGAAAATGATTTAAAATACTATTTTGTAATGACAGAAAGGAGTAAAAGGTAATATGAGGACGTATCTGGTGACAGGCGGGGCTGGGTTTATCGGCTCGAACTACATTCATTACATGTTTGATAAATATGATAATGAGATCCGGATCATCAATGTGGACGCGCTGACTTACGCGGGCAATCTGGAAAATCTTAAGGATGTCGAAGGCAGAGAAAATTACACGTTTATCCGTGCGGATATCTGTGATAAGGAGGCGATCAGCAGGATCTTTGCTGAGAACGATATCGACAGAGTGGTTCATTTTGCGGCGGAGAGCCATGTTGACCGAAGCATCAAAAATCCGGAGGTATTCGTGCAGACCAATGTACTTGGAACCGCGGTCATGTTGAATTGTGCCAAAGCAGCATGGGAGCTGTCCGACGGGACATTTAAAGAGGGAAAGAAGTTCCTTCATGTGTCCACGGATGAAGTCTATGGGTCGCTGCCGGATGATGAGAATGCGTTTTTCTATGAGACAACGCCGTATGATCCGCACAGCCCGTATTCGGCGAGCAAGGCCAGCTCTGATATGTTGGTGAAGGCATATATGGATACGTACCATTTTCCGGCCAATATAACAAACTGTTCCAATAACTACGGACCGTATCAGTTTCCGGAGAAGCTGATCCCGCTCATTATCAACAATGCGCTGCACGGGAAGAAGCTGCCGGTGTATGGTGACGGTAAGAATGTGCGTGACTGGCTGTATGTCATGGATCATGCCAAAGCCATCGATATGGTCCAGGAGCAGGGCAAATTATTTGAGACTTACAATATCGGCGGTCATAATGAGAAGCAGAATATCGAGATTGTTAATATTATCATAGAGACGCTGCAGGAGATGCTGCCGGATGACGATGAAAGAAAGAAACTGGTGACAAAGGATCTGATCACGTATGTGGAGGACCGCAAAGGGCATGACAGAAGATATGCCATTGCGCCGGATAAGATCGGGAAGGAGATTGGCTGGAAGCCGGAAACCATGTTTAAGGAAGGCATCAGGCTGACGATCCAATGGTTCTTTGAGCATGAAGAGTGGATGAAGAATGTGACCAGCGGTGATTATCAGAAGTACTACGAGGATATGTACAAGAACAGATAAAACGGACAAAATGGGAGCAGAACGGGTTTTTGAACGGACTGTTCCCTTTTGCGCTATTTTGTGTTAAAATAAAACGGAGTATTTTTGCGGTTGTCTGTGCAAAAATAATGATTATAGAGAGGTTTGGCTTATTTATGAAAGGAATTATTTTAGCGGGCGGTTCAGGAACAAGACTTTATCCGTTGACAAAGGCGATCAGCAAACAGATCATGCCGATTTATGATAAACCGATGATTTATTATCCATTGTCGACTTTGATGCTGGCAGGGATCCGTGAGGTACTGGTTATTTCGACGCCAAGGGATCTGCCGGTATTTGAAGATCTTTTGGGGGACGGTAAGCAGCTTGGCATGACATTTTCGTATGCCATACAGGAGCAGCCGAGGGGGCTGGCGGACGCCTTTATCATCGGAGCGGATTTTATTGGAAAAGACAGTGTTGCCCTGGTGCTTGGCGATAATATCTTTTATGGTCAAAGCTTTTCAAGGGTGCTTCGCAGCGTTGCTTCCAGAGAGAGCGGGGCAACGATTTTCGGATATTATGTGCGTGATCCGAGGGAATACGGCGTAGTAGAGTTTGATGAAGATGGCAAGGCGCTTTCCATTGAGGAAAAACCGGAACATCCGAAGAGTAATTACGCGGTGCCGGGGTTGTATTTTTATGACAATGACGTGGTAGAGATTGCTGCCAATGTGAAACCTTCCGCAAGGGGCGAGATTGAGATCACCAGCATCAACAATGAATATTTAAGACGGGGAACCTTAAAGGTGGAGACGCTGGGGCGCGGTTTTGCGTGGTTGGATACCGGCAATCATGATTCCCTCTTGGATGCGGCAGACTTTGTGGCGGCATTTCAGAAACGGCAGGGACTTTATATCTCCTGTATTGAGGAGATTGCTTATAAGAGAGGTTTTATTGACAGGGAACAGCTTTTGAAGCTGGCGGAACCACTGATGAAGACAGATTATGGAAAATATATGGTTGAGGTAGCCAATGGACTCTAAATTACGGACGCAGGCCATTGTGATCGCTGTCTGTGTAGCGGCATTGGCCATCGCCATGGTATTTTATGTAAATCGAAAAGAAGAGACGGCGGGTGGTAATAGTCAGCCATCGTCGGCGGATCAGGCGCAGGGTACATTGACGGAAACATACACGGATGCGGAGCTTCGCGCGTTTTTGCGTGATGAGACCTTTTTTGATCCGGATCCGACGCTTGGTTCCGGCGTTATTGTCCGGGATACGCCGCAGCTTTATCTTCTTGCCAGCAGTGTATATAAAGATATCCGTGTCATGGTAGTGGATGAGAGCGGACAGGCAGTTCGTGGGAAGTCTTTCTATATTACGGTTCAGGATCAGGGGGCATATAAGGATCTTGATCAGGACGGCATCATTTATATTCCCGAACTGACGGCGGGGGAATATTTTGTGTCGTTAGAAGCAGTGGAAGGATATGAAGTTCCGCTTGATCCTATGCGGGTATCGGTAAAAGACCAGTTAGAATATACGGTGATCGAGGATATTTCATTTTATATTCACGAGGAAAGCGAGATCGATGCTGAGAAAGAAGATACCGAAGAGGCTTCTGCGATCGCGGATGCTGAGGAATCGGAAAAGACTGAGATTTTAGAAGTGACGGAGGCGGCGTTTGGTATCGACGTATCCAAATGGCAGAAAGATATTGACTGGGAAGCGGTGGCGGCAAGCGGTGTGACATTTGCCATTATCCGGTGCGGTTATCGCGGTTCGTCAACAGGATGTCTGGTGGAGGATCCATATTTTCTGAGAAACATCCAAGGTGCGAAGGATGCCGGGATAGAAGTGGGAGTTTATTTCTTCACTCAGGCGGTGAATGAAGTAGAGGCTGTGGAAGAGGCTTCTATGGTCGTATCGCTTTGCCGTGATTTTGAGCTGGATTATCCGGTATTTATTGATACGGAGAGCGCAGGTGGCAATGGCAGGGCGGATCAGCTTGGCGTAGCGGATCGGACGGCGGTCTGCCGGGCATTTTGTACGACGCTACAGAACGCAGGGTATCGGGCAGGTGTTTACGCCAGCCGGAATTGGTACTATGAACGTCTGGAGGATGAAAAGCTGCAGGAGTTTGTGCTCTGGGATGCGGAGTATCGCGAAGCGCCATTATATACAGGTAATTACAGTATATGGCAGTACACTTCCAATGGGCATATTGATGGTATCAATACCCGGGTGGATCTGGATCTCAGCTATATAAGATAAGTGCGTCGAAGGAAAATGGAGGCTCCCGTTGCGCAACATAGACAATATCACCACAGGGCACGCTTCCGCCGCGTACGCTCTGTAGCGGAACTAAGATGCCAAAATACGTCATCTAAGTGCCGACGAGCGTACAAGCACCCTGCTTGTGATATATGTCTATATTGCGCAATTGGGTTACTGGAAAATCCAATTTCTGCATTGCCATATTTTTGAATTATGGGAGTGATGAAAGGAGGTTTACATAACTTGCAGTTTGGACATCTATGTGCCAAAAATGATTTCATTTATGATTTTTTTGGCACATAGATGTCCAAACAAAAAGTTATGTACTCCGTAGTTTGATAATTATAAAAAAGCAAGGAGGCATTGTTTATTATGGGTAAGATTACAGTGGAGACATGCGAGATCGAAGGATTAAAGATCATTACGCCGACTGTCTTTGGCGACGCAAGGGGTTATTTTATGGAGACTTATCATTACGAAGACTTCAAGGCGGCAGGCATCGATCAGGTATTTGTGCAGGACAATCAGTCCGCATCTAAGAAGGGTGTTTTAAGGGGACTCCATTTTCAGATCAACTTTCCGCAAGACAAGCTGGTGCGCGTGGTCAGCGGAGAGGTTTATGACGTTGCGGTCGATCTGCGGGAAGGATCAAAGACATTCGGCAAATGGCATGGCGTACTCCTGTCGGCGGAAAATAAAAAGCAGTTTTTTATTCCGAAAGGATTTGCGCATGGCTTTTTAGTGCTTTCCGATTATGCGGAATTTACTTATAAATGTTCTGATTTTTATCATCCGAATGATGAAGGGGGGCTGTTCTATCAGGATCCTGAGATTGGAGTAGAATGGCCGATTCCGGAAGGAATGGAGCTGATCATCTCAGAAAAGGATACCAAGTGGGGATCGTTCTCGACGTATTGCAAGGACCGTAATTTAAGATAGGGAAACACTGATGAAAGAGTTTTCTTGGGAACAATAGATCTCATCACCAAAAGGTAGTTGGAGGAATTTTGTGAAACCATTGATTTCAAAGCCTGTGGGAATATCGATCGTTACACTGGTTGCGCTGATCGGAAGTTTGATATTGATCTTTCATCACAATCCGCTGGCGGATCCACAGGAAGAATTAATTAAAAAGATCATTGCATGTTCTATTATTCTAATTGCATTGATTATCTGCATCGTATTATATGACAAGCTGATGATCCTGCCACAGGAGTTGTATCAGAACAGGCGGCTGATTTGGAAGCTGGCGAAAAATGATTTTAATACCAGATATGCCGGCTCTTATATGGGGATGTTCTGGGCGATGCTGCAGCCGGTGGTTACGGTGGTTCTGTATTATTTTGTATTTGAAGTGATTTTTCAAAATAAAGCAACCTTGCTTGCCAGTGGTATTCAGGCGCCTTATGTCCTATGGCTGACTGCCGGGCTGGTGCCGTGGTTTTATTTTTCCGAGGCAATCGTACATGGAACACAGGCACTGTTGGAATATAATTATCTGGTGAAAAAGGTAGTGTTTAAGATTAGTATCCTTCCAATCATTAAGATCATCGGCGCGACCTTTATTCATATCTTTTTTGTGCTGGTGATGATTATTCTTTATTTTGCGTATGGATATACGGCGGACCTTTATCTGCTCCAGATTCCCTATTTCAGTTTATGCATGTTTTTGTTTGTGCTGGCACTTAGTTACGCGACCTGTGCTATAGTCATATTCTTCAGGGATCTGACGCAGATCATCAATATTTTTTTGCAGGTGGGGATGTGGGCAACGCCTATTCTTTGGGATATTCCGATGCTAAAGGGAAAATGGGAGCCATTTCAGATTCTGTTTAAGATCAATCCGGTCTATTATGTGGTCAACGGGTATCGGAGCGCATTGTTTGAGAAGATATGGTTCTGGCAGGATTTTTATTCAACGATGTACTTCTGGATCGTAACGGCAGTATTATTCGGTATCGGAGCGTTGATTTTTAAACGGCTGAAGGTAGATTTTGCGGATGTGCTGTAATAGTTGTGCTAAAAGCAGCGGGGAAAGCTGGAGCTGGAACCGCCGCGGTGATAACAGCACCCGAAA
>CAMWKA010000014.1 GCA_947174725.1 uncultured Lachnospiraceae bacterium
AGACTGGTACGGCCTATATTGATCAGTATGGATTTGTCTCGCCGACCTAAGCCGAGTAGAGATCGGGTAAGATTATTCGACGGCATTTTTGAGACTTAAAAAATGCTTGACATAAGAGAAACACGATGATATTATATACAAGGTTGTGATGACCATGCCGAAGACAGCAGGTGCAAAGCATATCAGTATGCATGCGTAAAACATGTGAAAGTGTTGCCTGCCGAGGAGAAAAGGGTTTTTGTATGACTTGATTCCTCTCCGGCGTTCGGAGAGGTTTTTTACATGATATAAGATGTGAAACTCCTTTCGGCAGAACCGATGAAAATAATAAAAGGAGGTAGAAAGATGGCAAAGGTTGAACTGAAAAAACCGATCGTTGATGAAATCTCAGAAGCAATCAAAGATGCTCAGTCAGTTGTCCTTGTAGACCACAGAGGTCTTACGGTAGCAGAAGATACACAGCTTCGTAAGCAGCTTCGTGAAGCCGGTATTATTTATAAGGTCTATAAGAATACGATGATGACATTCGCGTTTAAGGGAACAGACTGTGAACAGCTTCAGGAATATCTGAACGGACCAAGCGCAATCGCGATTTCCAAGACGGATGCAACAGCGCCTGCAAGGGAATTGTGCAAGTTTGCTAAAACAGCGCCTAAGCTTGAGGTCAAGGGCGGTATCGTCGAAGGTGCGGTTTACGATGCAAAGGGAATTGCTGACATTGCAAAGATTCCTTCCAGAGAAGAGCTTCTTTCCAAGCTGCTTGGAAGTCTGCAGTCACCAATTACGAATTTTGCACGCGTTATGAACCAGCTTGCGGAAAAAGGCGGAGCAGGGGCAGCTTCTTCTGAGGAAGCAAGCGCGGCGGAGTAAACTGCTTAATGTAACTTTAGAAATTAAAAAATGAAAATGGAGGAAATGAAAATGGCTAAGTTAACATCACAGGAACTGCTTGACGCGATCAAGGAGATGACCGTATTAGAGTTAAATGATTTTGTAAAGATGTGTGAGGAAGAGTTCGGCGTATCTGCAGCAGCAGGCGTTGTAGTTGCAGCAGCAGCCGGAGATGGCGGCGCAGCAGCAGGCGAGGAGAAGACAGAGTTCGACGTAGAGCTGACAAGCTTCGGCGAGAAGAAGATGGATGTCATCAAGGTAGTACGTACGATCACAGGTCTTGGCCTGAAGGAGTCCAAAGAGCTTGTTGAGGGCGCTCCTAAGATGGTTAAGGAGCAGGCTTCCAAGGAAGAGGCTGAGGATATCAAGAAGAAACTTGAGGAAGCTGGCGCTACAGTTACTTTGAAATAATCATGCCAGAAAAATTGACATCAAAATGCTGAAAATTTGGCATCAAAATACGAGGCTTAGGCAGGATCATCTGCCTAAGCCTGTATCTTTTGGCAATCTGTAATCTGAAATATCTAAAATAACATTTTAAATATCATTTTTAAATTCATTTTTTGAGAAATTCTTATTGACGAAAATTCCCAGTTGTGCTACCATGGAAGATGCACTATTTTGTGCAATAGGTTTTTTATGCCCTTTTGTATAAGAAACCGCAAAATATTTGAACGGGGTGAAATGTCAATATGGAAAAAAACAGAATACGTCCTATTGTAAACGGCAACAGTATGCGTATGAGTTACTCAAGGCAGAAAGAGGTCTTGGAAATCCCGAATTTGATCGAAGTCCAGAAGGATTCCTACAATTGGTTCCTAAAGGAGGGATTAAAGGAAGCATTCGATGATATCTCTCCGATTTCTGATTTTGGCGGGCACTTGAATCTTGAATTTGTTGATTTTGTGCTGGCGAAAGACGAGATCAAACATTCGATCACGGAATGTAAGGAAAGAGACCTGACTTACGAAGCGCCACTGAAGGTTACAGTTCGTCTGTATAATCAGGATGGCGGTGAAATCAAGAACATTACAGAGCATGTGATCTTTATGGGTAATTTTCCATTGATGACAGAGACCGGTACGTTTGTCATTAACGGCGCAGAGCGTGTTATTGTCAGTCAGTTGGTAAGATCTCCGGGCATATATTATGCAATTGGACATGATAAGCTGGGTAAGAGGCTGTTTTCGTCAACAGTGATTCCCAATCGAGGCGCATGGCTGGAATATGAGACGGATTCCAATGATGTTTTCTATGTACGTGTGGACAGAACAAGAAAAGTTCCGATCACCGCCTTTTTGCGTGCCCTGGGACTTGGCACGAATGAGGAGATTCTGGAGCTTTTTGGCGACGAGCCTAAGATACAGCAGAGTTTTGCCAAGGATATTTCCCATTCCTATGAGGAAGGTTTAAAGGAGCTTTACGGCAAGGTTAGACCGGGAGAACCCTTTAGCGTGGAAAGCGCGGAGAACTACGTGATTTCTACCTTTTTTGATGCTAAGAGGTACGATCTTGCAAAGGTCGGACGTTATAAATTTAATAAAAAGCTGGCGTTGCGCAACCGTATCAAAGGACATGTGCTGGCTGAGGATGTATTGAATCCGTTTACCGGTGTGCCAATCGCAACAGCAGGAACCAAAGTAACGCTGGAGCTTGCGGATGAAATCCAGAATTCCGCGGTGGAGAGCGTATGGATCCAGACAGAGGAGAAGAACGTCAAAGTACTTTCCAATCTCATGGTAAATATTAATGAATGGCTGGATCTGGACGTTAAGGCGCTTGGTATTTCGGAAAATGTTTACTGGCCGGAACTGAAGAAGATCCTTAGGGAATATGAGAATAAGCCGGAGCAGCTTGCAGACGCCATCGTGAAGAACGCGCATGCGCTGGTTCCCAAGCATATTACCAAGAGTGATATCTTTGCTTCCATTAACTACAATATTACATTGGAATACGGCATCGGCAATGATGATGATATCGATCATTTGGGCAACCGTCGTATCCGTGCGGTAGGCGAGCTGCTGCAGAACCAGTACAGGATCGGTCTTTCCCGTATGGAACGTGTGGTACGTGAGAGAATGACGACCCATGATGCTTCTAACAAGGATGAGATATCGCCTCAGGCGCTGATCAATATCAAACCGGTACAGGCGGCGATCAAAGAGTTCTTTGGTTCTTCACAGCTGTCCCAGTTCATGGATCAGAACAATCCGCTGGGTGAGCTGACGCATAAGAGACGATTATCTGCGTTGGGACCGGGCGGTCTTTCCCGTGACCGGGCAGGATTTGAGGTTCGTGACGTTCATTATACGCATTACGGAAGGATGTGCCCGATCGAGACCCCTGAAGGTCCGAACATCGGTCTGATCAATTCCCTTGCTTCTTATGCAAGGATCAATGAATATGGTTTTGTGGAGGCGCCTTATCGTAAGATCGATAAGACCGATCCGGAGAATCCTGTGGTTACGGATGAAGTTGTCTATATGACGGCAGACGAAGAGGACAATTATCATGTAGCGCAGGCGAATGAAAAGCTGGACAAGGATGGTCATTTTGTTAAGAGGATGGTATCCGGTCGTTATAAAGAGGAGACTCAGGAATATCCGAAAGCGATGTTTGATTATATGGACGTATCGCCGAAGATGGTATTTTCCGTTGCAACAGCGCTGATTCCGTTCCTTGAGAATGATGATGCGAACCGTGCACTGATGGGTTCCAACATGCAGAGACAGGCTGTGCCCCTTCTGTTCACGGAAGCTCCGGTGGTTGGAACCGGTATGGAGCCGAAGGCAGCAGTGGATTCCGGCGTCTGTGTGATCGCAAAGAAGCCGGGTACGGTAACCTTCGTTTCGGCAAAACAAATCAAGATCACGGCAGATGACGGGGAAAAGATGACGTATGATCTGTACAAGTTTGTACGGAGTAACCAGTCAAACTGCTATAATCAGAAACCTATCGTGTTCAAGGGCGATCACGTTGCCGAGGGTCAGGTGATTGCGGACGGTCCTTCGACAGCCAATGGTGAACTTGGACTGGGCAAGAATCCGCTGATCGGATTTATGACCTGGGAAGGTTATAATTATGAGGATGCGGTTCTGTTGAGTGAACGGCTTGTTCGTGAAGATGTATATACTTCTGTCCATATTGAGGAATATGAGTCAGAGGCTCGTGATACAAAGTTAGGACCGGAGGAGATCACCAGAGATATTCCCGGTGTCGGAGAGGATGCGTTGAGGGATCTGGATGACAGAGGTATCATCCGTATCGGCGCTGAGGTGCGTGCCGGTGATATTCTGGTTGGTAAAGTGACGCCGAAGGGCGAGACCGATTTGACGCCGGAGGAAAGACTGCTGCGTGCGATCTTTGGTGAGAAGGCAAGAGAAGTGCGTGATACTTCCCTGAAAGTACCCCATGGCGCGTATGGCGTGGTCGTAGATGCAAAGGTATTTTCCAGAAGCGCGGGAGATACGGAGCTTGCGCCCGGAGTGAACCAGAAAGTAAGAATCTATATCGCGCAGAAGAGAAAGATCAGTGTCGGAGATGAGATGGCAGGTCGTCACGGTAATAAGGGTGTTGTTTCCCGCGTGCTTCCTGTTGAGGATATGCCTTATCTTCCCAACGGACGTCCGCTGGATATTGTATTGAATCCTTTGGGCGTGCCTTCCCGTATGAATATCGGACAGGTGTTAGAGATCCATCTTTCTCTGGCAGCTAAGGCGTTGGGCTTCAATATCGCGACACCGGTATTTGACGGCGCTAATGAGGAAGATATCATGGATACGCTGGATCTGGCCAATGATTATGTCAATCTGGAGTGGGATGAGTTTTCCAAAAAACATAAAGAGGAACTGCTTCCGGAGGTATATGAATATCTGGAGCAGAACAAGGACCACAGAGAGGTATGGAAAGGCGTGCCGATTTCCAGAGATGGAAAGGTAAGGCTTCGCGACGGACGTACCGGTGAGTATTTTGATGGACCGGTTACCATCGGACACATGCATTATCTGAAACTGCATCATCTGGTGGATGATAAGATCCATGCTCGTGCGACAGGACCGTACTCCTTGGTAACGCAGCAGCCGTTGGGCGGCAAGGCGCAGTTTGGCGGCCAGCGTTTTGGAGAGATGGAAGTATGGGCGTTGGAGGCATATGGCGCTTCTTATACACTGCAGGAGATCCTGACTGTGAAGTCGGATGATGTGGTAGGACGTGTGAAGACCTATGAGGCGATCGTCAAAGGTGAGAATATCCCTGAACCGGGTATTCCGGAATCCTTTAAGGTACTTTTGAAGGAGCTGCAGTCTTTGGCTCTGGATGTCAAGGTCCTGGATGAGAACCGCAAAGAGGTGGAGATCAAGGAGAGCATTGACTATAACGAGAGCGAATACCGTTATGAACTGGGCGCTGACAGAGGAACGCCCGACTATTCTAAAGACGATATGACGGCATTAGGTTACGGAACGAAGGAATTTGATTCTGACGGCGATATGATCGATGTTGAGGATGATATGCCGGAAGATGATGATTTTGAGGATGACATGGATATGGACTATGTTGCCGGAAGTCTTGATGGAGAAGAGGATGAAAATTAGTTCATAAGGTAAAATTCTATCTCGAAGGTGAAAGGAAGGTTATAAGAATGCCTGATTTAAAGAATAATGATTATCAGTCGATTGCGTTTGATTCAATTAAGATTGGTTTGGCTTCTCCGGAGACCATCAGAAAATGGTCCCATGGCGAAGTAATCAAGCCGGAAACCATTAACTACAGGACACTGAAGCCGGAAAAGGATGGATTGTTCTGTGAAAGGATCTTTGGACCAAGCAAGGACTGGGAATGTCATTGCGGTAAGTTCAGAAAGATCAGATATAAAGGTGTTATCTGTGATAAATGTGGCGTAGAGGTAACCAAGGCGAATGTCCGTCGTGAAAGAATGGGACATATTGAACTGGCTGCGCCGGTATCCCATATCTGGTATTTTAAGGGAATCCCGAGCCGTATGGGTCTGATCCTTGACCTGACGCCGCGTGTGCTGGAAAAGGTTTTGTATTTTGCGGCATATATTGTACTGGATCCGGGAACCACCGATCTGGAGAAAAAGCAGATCTTAACAGAACGTGAATATCAGGACTGCCTGGAGAAATACGGTACGCAGTTCAGGGTCGGTATGGGAGCGGAAGCGATCAAAGAGCTTCTGGAAGCTATTGATCTGGAAAAAGAGATGGCGGAGTTAAAGGCGGAGCTGGAGAATGAAGGCACCAAGGGACAGAAACGCGCTAAGATCGTGAAGAGGCTGGAAGTGGTAGAAGCATTCCGCGAGTCCGGTAATCAGCCTTCATGGATGATTCTGGATGCTATTCCGGTGATCCCGCCTGATTTAAGACCTATGGTACAGTTGGATGGCGGACGGTTTGCGACATCTGACTTAAATGACCTTTACAGAAGGATCATCAATCGTAATAACCGTCTGACAAAGCTGTTGGAGCTGGGCGCGCCGGATATTATCGTTCGTAACGAGAAGCGTATGCTGCAGGAGGCAGTAGATGCCTTGATCGATAACGGCAGGAGAGGTCGTGCCGTGACAGGCCCCGGCAACAGGGCATTGAAATCTCTGTCTGATATGTTGAAAGGTAAATCAGGACGTTTCCGTCAGAACCTGTTAGGAAAGCGTGTTGATTATTCCGGCCGTTCCGTTATCGTTGTAGGTCCGGAGCTTAAGATCTACCAGTGCGGACTTCCGAAGGAAATGGCGATCGAGCTGTTCAAGCCGTTTGTTATGAAGGAACTCGTGGCAAAGGGAATCTGCCAGAATATCAAAGCGGCGAAAAAGATGGTAGAAAGACTGGAAGTGCAGGTCTGGGATGTTTTGGAAGAGGCAATCAAGGAGCATCCGGTAATGCTGAATCGTGCTCCGACACTGCACCGTCTTGGAATACAGGCATTTGAGCCGATCCTGGTAGAGGGTAAAGCGATCAAGCTGCATCCTCTGGTATGTACTGCGTTTAACGCGGACTTTGATGGTGACCAGATGGCGGTTCATCTTCCGCTTTCGGTAGAAGCACAGGCGGAGTGCAGGTTCCTCCTGCTTTCACCGAATAATCTGTTAAAGCCTTCTGACGGCGCGCCGGTAACGGTACCGTCACAGGATATGGTGCTTGGAATCTATTATCTGACCCAGGAGAGACCCGGAGTGAAGGGCTCGGGCGAAGAGAAAGACGGAAAATATATTCCCGCTAAGTATTTTAAGAGTGTGAATGAAGCGCTTTTAGCATATGAAAATGACGTGATCGATCTTCACGCAAGGATCAGGGTGAGAGTTGAGAAAAAACTTGCTGACGGAAGAGTGATTTCCGGTAATGTGGACTCTACTCTGGGACGTTTCCTGTTTAATGAGATCCTGCCGCAGGATCTGGGCTTTGTGAAACGTGACACGGATGAGAATATGCTTCTGCCGGAAGTAGATTTTCTGGTAGGCAAGAAGCAGCTGAAGCAGATTTTGGAGAAGGTCATCAATACCCATGGCGCGACAAGGACGGCAGAGGTACTGGATCTTGTGAAAGCGATCGGATATAAGTATTCTACAAAGGCAGCCATGACCGTATCGATTTCCGATATGACGGTGCCTGCTGTAAAAGAACAGATGCTGGAGGAAGCGCAGAAGAAAGTTGACAGTATTGCACAGAACTATCGTCGTGGTCTGATTACGGAAGATGAGCGGTACAAAGGCGTCATTCAGGTGTGGAACGAAACAGACGCAGAGCTGACAAAGGCGCTGATGGATGGTTTGGATGCTTATAACAATATTAAGATGATGGCGGATTCCGGTGCCCGTGGTTCGGAACAGCAGATGAAACAGCTTGCAGGTATGCGTGGATTGATGGCGAATACCTCCGGTCGTACCATTGAGTTGCCTATCAAGTCGAATTTCCGTGAAGGATTGGACGTATTGGAGTACTTTATTTCCGCTCATGGTGCACGTAAGGGACTTTCTGATACCGCGCTGCGTACGGCAGACTCCGGATATCTGACAAGACGAATGGTCGATGTATGTCAGGAACTGATCATCCGTGAAGTAGATTGCTGCGCGGGAAAAGAGATCAGCGGTATGAGTGTATCGGCTTTGGTAGATGGCAAGGATGTGATCGAATCTCTTGAGAATCGTATCCGAAGCAGAGTGGCTGCAGAGGATGTCAAGGATGTAAATGGTGAAATCATTGTCAAGGCAAATCATATGATCACACCTAAGCGTGCGGCAAGGATCGCTGCTTCTGGTGTGGATAAGGATGGTAATCCGATCGAATCCGTGAAGATTCGTACGATCCTGACCTGTAAATCCCATGTGGGAATCTGTGCGAAATGTTATGGAGCCAATATGGCGACCGGTGAAGCGGTACAGGTCGGCGAGGCGGTGGGTATCATCGCGGCGCAGTCCATTGGTGAGCCCGGTACACAGCTGACGATGCGTACCTTCCATACCGGTGGTGTTGCGGGTAACGATATCACACAGGGTCTTCCCCGAGTAGAGGAGTTGTTTGAGGCAAGAAAACCGAAGGGTCTTGCAATCATTGCAGAGTTTGGCGGTACGGTAAGTATCAGCGAAGATAATAAGAAACGGGAGATCGTTATTACAGACGGTGAGAGAAGTAAGAGTTATACCATTACCTATGGCGCAAGGATCAAAGTTGCAGACGGCGCAGTTGTGGAAGCCGGTGATGAGCTGACAGAAGGTTCTGTTAATCCTCACGATCTGTTGGAGATCAAGAAGATCGAGGCAGTGGAGAATTATCTGATTCGTGAGGTTCAGAAGGTGTATGGTCTGCAGGGTGTTGATCTGGCAGATAAGCATATTGAAGTCATCGTCCGCCAGATGTTAAAGAAACAGCATGTGGAAGACAGCGGCGACACAGATCTGCTTCCCGGCAGCCTTGTTGACAGACTGGAAATTGAGGATATCAATGAAAAGCTGCTTGCCGAGGGCAAGAGACCGGTTGTTGCGACAGATATCATTCTGGGTATTACGAAGGCAGCGTTGGCGACCAATTCCTTCTTATCCGCTGCATCTTTCCAGGAGACGACGAAGGTTCTGACCGAAGCTGCAATCAAGGGTAAGGTAGACTCCTTGATTGGTCTGAAGGAGAATGTTATCATTGGTAAGCTGATTCCTGCGGGAACCGGCGTCAAGAGATACCGGGACGTAAGATTGGATATCGATGAGATCCGCGAACAGGAAGAGAAGGCAGCGCATGGCAGCGAAGAGACGATAGAGAGCGAAGAGGATATTGATATCGTTGACAGCATTGATGAAACAGGAGCAGAGGATTCTGACGTAGAAACAGCCGAAGGATCAGAAACCCTTGAAGAAGTGCCTGTTACGACTGAATAAACATCTGTTTTGCAGGGAATGCTTATAGCAATTGTGAAAGAACCGTAATGGAATCATTTACGGTTCTTTCTTTTGCAAATTTACAAAAAAAGTAATTAATAGGTTGACATTGCAGAAATATCACAGTATAATATTCAAGCGTGCCAAAGTGCGTGTCTTTTGTTGTGCTGAAACAAAAGCCGATGAGGACATAAGACGCGTTGATAAGATTTTTGGCATGTAATGAGAATAAAAAGACAGGAGGTGAAAAGGATGCCAACATTTAACCAGTTAGTAAGAAAGGGTCGTCAGACATCTGTTAAGAAGTCAACTGCACCTGCATTGCTCAGAGGTTACAACTCTCTTCACAAGAAGGCGATCGATACAGAGTCTCCTCAGAAGCGTGGCGTATGTACCGCAGTAAAGACAGCAACCCCTAAGAAACCGAATTCAGCTCTTAGAAAGATTGCCAGAGTTCGTCTTTCCAACGGAATCGAAGTAACAAGCTATATCCCGGGTGAAGGACACAATCTTCAGGAGCATAGCGTTGTTCTGATCCGTGGCGGAAGGGTTAAGGATTTGCCTGGTACAAGATACCATGTAATCAGAGGTACGCTTGATACGGCAGGTGTTGCAAACAGAAAGCAGGCGCGTTCCAAATATGGCGCTAAGAGACCTAAGAAATAAGCTTGTGTACCACATGAACTAGTTTGGTGTTGGGATTCTTATCACAAACGAATGCAGACGGGTCACCGGAGGCAGATCGACTTGTATTATAGAAGAATACCGCGCGGACACATTAGTTTTCAGAGTGTGAGTACCTACGATTTAATCCAAGGGAAATTAGATTTAAAATGATTAAGGAGGGAAGAATCGTGCCACGTAAAGGACATATTCAGAAAAGAGATGTATTGGCAGATCCTTTATACAATGATAAAGTGGTAACCAAGCTTATCAACAACATTATGTTAGATGGTAAGAAGGGTGTCGCCCAGAAGATTGTATATGGCGCATTTGCTAAGGTAGAAGAAAAGAGCGGCAAGCCGGCACTGGAAGTGTTCGGCGATGCTATGAACAACATTATGCCGATGTTAGAGGTAAAGGCAAGACGTATCGGTGGCGCTACTTATCAGGTGCCTATCGAGGTTCGTCCGGACCGTCGCCAGGCGTTGGCGCTCCGTTGGTTGACAATGTTCTCCCGTAAGAGAGGCGAGAAGACCATGGAGGATAAGCTTGCAAATGAAATTTTAGATGCAGCAAACAATACAGGTGCAGCTGTTAAGCGTAAGGAAGATATGCATAAGATGGCTGAGGCTAATAAGGCGTTTGCTCATTACAGATTCTAAGAAGGAGGAACTAGTCTTGGCTGAAAGAGAATATCCATTAGAGCGAACAAGAAACATTGGTATCATGGCGCATATCGATGCCGGTAAGACAACCCTTACCGAGCGTATATTGTACTATACCGGTGTAAATTACAAGATTGGTGATACTCATGAAGGTACTGCTACCATGGACTGGATGGCTCAGGAGCAGGAAAGGGGTATTACGATCACATCAGCCGCTACGACTTGTCACTGGACCTTACAGGAGAACAGCAAACCGAAGCAGGGTGCTTTAGAGCATCGTATCAATATTATTGATACCCCGGGTCACGTTGACTTTACAGTTGAGGTAGAGCGTTCTCTGCGTGTATTGGATGGTGCAGTAGGTGTGTTCTGTGCGAAGGGCGGAGTTGAGCCCCAGTCAGAGAATGTCTGGAGACAGGCAGACACTTACAATGTTCCTCGTATGGCATTCATCAATAAGATGGATATCATGGGAGCTGATTTCTATAGCGCTGTTGATCAGATCAGAAACAGACTTGGTAAAAATGCCATCGTTCTGCAGCTGCCGATCGGCAAGGAGGATGAGTTTAAAGGCATTATCGATCTGTTTGAAATGAAAGCATATATCTATAATGATGATAAGGGTGAAGATATTGATATTGTCGATATCCCTGACAACATGAAGGATGATGCGGAGTTATATCATTCAGAACTCGTTGAAAAAGTGTGCGAACTGGATGATGATCTTTTAGAGAAGTATCTGGAAGGAGAGGAACCTTCTGTAGAGGCGATGAAGAAAGCATTGCGGAAGGGAACCTGCGAATGTACGGCAGTACCGGTATGCTGCGGATCTGCTTACAGAAACAAAGGTGTTCAGAAGCTTCTGGATGCAGTATTAGAGTTTATGCCGGCGCCTACCGATATCCCGGCAATCAAGGGTGTTGATCTGGATGGCAATGAGATCGAGAGACATTCTTCGGATGAGGAACCGTTCTCCGCATTGGCATTTAAGATCATGGCAGACCCGTTTGTCGGTAAACTTGCATTCTTCCGTGTGTATTCCGGTACCATGAACTCCGGTTCTTATGTGCTGAATGCAACGAAGGATAAGAAGGAACGTGTTGGCCGTATCCTGCAGATGCATGCGAATAAGAGGACAGAGCTGGATAAGGTATATTCCGGTGATATTGCGGCGGCAGTCGGATTTAAATTTACGACAACAGGAGATACCATCTGTGATGAGCAGCATCCGGTTATCCTTGAGTCCATGGAATTCCCTGAGCCGGTTATCGAGCTTGCAATCGAGCCGAAGACCAAGGCGGGACAGGGCAAGCTGGGCGAGTCACTTGCAAAGCTGGCAGAAGAAGATCCTACCTTCCGTGCACATACGGATCAGGAGACAGGACAGACGATTATTGCCGGTATGGGTGAGCTTCATCTGGAAATCATTGTTGACCGTCTGCTTCGTGAGTTTAAGGTAGAGGCAAATGTAGGTGCTCCGCAGGTTGCATATAAGGAGACATTTACAAAGGCTGTTGAGGTTGACAGTAAGTATGCTAAGCAGTCCGGTGGACGTGGTCAGTATGGACACTGTAAAGTTAAATTTGAGCCGATGGATCCGAACGGTGAAGAGACATTTAAGTTCGAGTCCACAGTTGTGGGCGGTGCGATTCCGAAGGAATACATCCCGGCAGTCGGTGAAGGTATTGAAGAGGCTGCAAAGTCCGGTGTCCTGGGCGGATTCCCGGTACTGGGCGTCTATGCCAATGTTTATGACGGTTCTTATCATGAAGTCGACTCTTCAGAAATGGCATTCCATATTGCCGGTTCCATGGCATTTAAGGATGCTATGAACAAGGGTGGCGCAGTGCTGCTGGAGCCGATCATGAAGGTTGAGGTAACGATGCCTGAGGAATACATGGGAGACGTTATCGGCGATATCAATTCCCGTCGTGGACGTATCGAAGGTATGGATGATCTGGGCGGCGGAAAGATCGTCAGAGGATATGTGCCTTTGGCAGAGATGTTCGGATATGCGACAGACCTTCGTTCTAAGACACAGGGACGCGGCAACTACTCCATGTTCTTTGAAAAGTACGAACCTGTTCCGAAGAATATTCAGGAAAAGGTATTGGCTGCAAAAGCAAAATAATACTTGAAAAATATGGTAATATTTACTATAATTCAAGATAGTGCTAATTAAATTAAAAATAAGAGAGCGGAAAGCTCAAGTGGAAATCTATTTAAGGAGGATTTATAAGAAATGGCTAAAGCAAAATTTGAAAGAACAAAACCCCATTGTAATATTGGTACCATCGGTCACGTTGACCATGGTAAAACAACATTAACAGCAGCAATCACAAAGGTATTGGCTGAAAGAGTTGCAGGTAATACAGCTACAGATTTCGAGAACATCGATAAGGCTCCGGAAGAAAGAGAAAGAGGTATCACAATTTCTACTGCTCACGTTGAGTACGAGACAGAGAAGAGACATTATGCACACGTTGACTGCCCGGGACATGCTGACTACGTTAAGAACATGATCACCGGTGCTGCACAGATGGACGGCGCTATCTTGGTTGTTGCTGCAACGGACGGCGTTATGGCTCAGACAAAGGAGCACATCCTTCTGTCCCGTCAGGTAGGTGTTCCTTATATCGTTGTATTCATGAACAAGTGTGATATGGTTGATGATGAGGAGCTGTTAGACCTGGTTGAAATGGAGATCACAGAGCAGCTTGAGGAGTATGAATTCACAGGATGTCCTATCATCCGTGGTTCTGCATTGAAGGCTCTTGAAGATCCTAACGGTGAGTGGGGCGACAAGGTTATGGAACTGATGGGAACAGTTGATGATTATATTCCTGATCCTAAGCGTGCTACAGACCAGCCGTTCCTGATGCCTGTTGAGGACGTATTCACAATCACAGGTCGTGGTACAGTTGCTACCGGTAGAGTAGAGCGTGGTGTTCTTCATCTTAATGAGGAAGTTGAAATCGTTGGTATTAAGGAAGAGACAAAGAAGACTGTTGTTACAGGTATCGAAATGTTCCGTAAGATGCTTGATGAGGCACAGGCTGGTGATAACATCGGTGCACTGCTTCGTGGTGTTCAGAGAACAGAAATCGAAAGAGGACAGGTTATTGCTAAGCCCGGTTCTGTAACATGCCATAAGAAATTTACAGCTCAGGTATATGTACTGACAAAGGATGAAGGTGGACGTCATACTCCGTTCTTCAACAACTACAGACCTCAGTTCTACTTCAGAACAACTGACGTAACTGGTGTATGTAACCTTCCTGATGGTACAGAGATGTGTATGCCTGGTGATAACGTAGAGATGACCATCGAACTGATCCATCCGATCGCTATGGAGCAGGGTCTTACATTCGCTATCCGTGAGGGTGGTAGAACAGTTGGTTCAGGCCGTGTTGCATCTATCATCGAGTAATCTACGCGAAAGCAATGAGATAAGCGCATAAAAAGACGTAATAAAGAGTCACTTCATGCTTGCATGAAAGTGACTCTTTTTGCGTCTTTTCGGGCATTTAGCGAATGCCCGCGACCGAGGAAATGCGGAGCATTTTCGAGGTGCGCTTATCGGAAAAACGTAATATTCAGTAATAAAGAGTCACTTCATGTTAGCATGAAAGTGACTCTTTTTGCGTCTTTTCGGGCATTTAGCGAATGCCCGCGACC
>CAMWKA010000015.1 GCA_947174725.1 uncultured Lachnospiraceae bacterium
CTTCCGGTTCTATGTAATTTTCTCTTGGGATCTCGCCAAAGCTTCCGTCACATGTTACGACCACACCAATTGTGGAATGGTCCCGGATCACCTTGCCGGTTCCTACTTCCGCCGCCTCCGTGAAAGGAATCTCCTCTTCAAACCATGGCGTCTTCACCATGCGTTCTTCATCTTCCTCCATATGTCCGGCAGCCCCTTCCACCATATAACCGACGCAGTCGATCAGCCGTATCTTTACTCTCGTCTCATCATTTAATGAAATTTCCGCCGCTTCCTTTGGAATAAACTTCGGTTCTGTGGTCGTAATTGTCCTGCCGCCGGAACTCTGTGGAAGTTCATCCACGGCACGATTCTTTTCATGTTCCCCCGTCATATTAGGAAGCACCAGAAGATCCATAAACCGCTTGATAAATGTTGATTTTCCCGTCCGGACCGGCCCAACTACACCGATATAGATCTCCCCTTTCGTCCGAACCTCCATATCCTTGTAGATGTCACGATATTCCATACTCCAACTTTCTCCTTTCCATGGTCTGGCAATCTGTACCATCAGGCACATCCGGAACTCTTTCCTCTTCCTCCGGCTCTACCCATATTGTTTTCCGATATCAATATATGAACCCCCGGAACATATTATGACTTTTATCATGAAATAAATTGCAATGGCACCTATCTTTTGATACAATATAGCATGTCAGCAGGAAATCAAGCGCGAACGCAGTGAGTATTTGATTTCACCTGACATGCTAGTGAAAGAATCTAATCTGCGAAGCAGATTTTAAGCGCGGCAGACGCGTAGCGGCTGGATTCTTGAGCTTATTATACGCTAAGGAAATCAGGCGTATACGTTGCGCGGCATAACACTATGAGGAACTTCCATGCATATGATTGAAATTGACAATATAAACTTTTCCTATAAACGAAATCCCATTTTAAAAAATCTCTCCCTGCAGATCGATCAGGGAGAATGTATCGGCATTGTGGGCGCCAACGGCTGTGGAAAATCCACTCTCCTTTCCATCCTTGCCGGAAGCAGGCGCGCGGCATCCGCTTCCATGATCTATGACGGAAAAGATATCGCCGGAAATGCCAAAGTCCTGTCCCGCCTGATAGGCTATGTTCCGCAGGAGAATCCGCTCCTTCCGGAACTAAGTGCATATGACAATCTGTTTCTCTGGTTTCACGGAAACAAAAAGGCTTTTGAGCAGGCGTTGCATCAGGAATCCATGGAAATGCTGATGTTAACAGACTTTCTCCATAAGCCGTCAAAAAGTTTATCCGGTGGCATGAAAAAAAGAGTCAGCCTTGGGATTGCGCTGTTAAACGATCCCAGACTTTTGATCTTAGATGAACCCTCTGTGGCTCTGGATCTTCCCTGCAAGCAGGATATGCATCATTATCTCAGCAAATGCCTGTCTTCCGGAAAAACCGTTCTGATCACGACTCATGAAGAAGCGGAACTTGACCTTTGTACCACGCTTTATATCTTGAAAAATGGTTCACTTCATAAAGTAAACAAAGATTTAAGAGGCGCTGATCTGATCAGCCGGTTTTAAGAAAGTTCTTACCAATTTAAGAAAGGAAGCATATCATCTATGAAATCAAAAAAGGCCATTTTTATTATTATCCCCATCTGTATTGCTTTAGTTGCAGCCATTGTATTGACGGTTCTCGTTGTAACAGGCGCTTTTCTATCTCCTAAGGCAAGAGTCATGCTCGCGCTTTCCAGAACCTTTGGATCAAGCAGCATTATCTCAGAATATTCCGGCAATCAGAGTGTTTCCGAATATGGATATGCTCCGGAATACCTTGCCGATCTGTTAAAAGCATCCAACACGTTAGAATCCATGAGGGAACGGGGATATTCCGTCGAGGCCTCCTATGCCCTGTCAGAGCTTGACACAACAGATCTTGTGGGCTATGGCACATTATCAAACATCGGTATGAAAGTTGCCGGAGATGTTGATACCATCAACCGGGTCGCCTATTATGATTTGACTATGCAGTACAACTTTCTTAAAATTTCCCTCGGAAAATATTACCTCACCGACAAGGCAATTTCTATGGCAATGCCAAGTTATTTTGACGGGTATCTTACTCTCCCTACCGATACCTTCGGAACTTCCTATAATGCTTCCATATTCCCATCCATATTAGGTGAGATTCCTCAGGAACTTGAATCCTCGATTTCTTTTTCCGCCTATGATCTGTTCTGTCCTTCCACACCGGACAAAGACTCTTTTATGGCTGCTGAAGATACCATTTCGATCTTAAAGGAATTTTACGACAATATAGAGGTGGATAAAACCGGCAGAACAAGATCTATCCTGATTGGCACAAAACAGCAGGAATGTGACGAATATCGGATCACATTGGCAGAAGAAGATGTCCTGTCGCTGTTCGAAGCTTACGAAGACTGGTATTTTTCCGCCAACCAGGAGACCATTGAAAATTACAATGTATATTATACTTATCTCTGCTCCCTCGACAGCTCCTTTGCGGATTTCCCTTCCTCCTACGAGGATTTACTCAGGGAGATCTTTGACGGATACAAAGAGCTGATAGCTGTAGACCATGAAATATATGTATATCTGGATCATAAGGACCGGCTGGCCGCTGCGTCCTATGAAATTGAACTGGATACCGGCAGCATCCAAAGTATGTTCGGCGATGATTCCGCTGAATTGGACCTGCTCGATGAAATCGGTGACGAACTTGATTTTGATGATTTGTGGGGTGATGTTTTTTATGATGTTTTCATCGACAATTATCCCGATGTTGATTATGATATCGCTGACGATTCCACGGACGATTCCGACTTTCCCGAAACCTGTACTATATCCACGGAAATCGTATTTCACGGCAGGGATTACTTGCCGGAACGGTACGAGGGTTCTTTTCTGATCGATTTCAATAATGGGTATTCCTGTGAAGCAAACTATACGGGTGAAAACAGAACCGATAACAACGATATCTATCACAGTGTTCTGAACGTTGCGCTCGATCTGGAAGGCGATAGCGATTCCTACAGTTATGATATCGCATATGAAGCATCCTATCAGGCCGATGATAAAAACCTTACCGTGGAACTGACGTTAACTGATGAAGACCGCATAGATCTGCTGAACATTGTTTCAGACAGTACCCTATCGCTGAAGGACGATACCATAGAGTTTAATTTGGAAGAATTAACATTGACAGTCGGCTCCGGGGCTGATGAATCGGGAGTTACCATTGACGCGGAAGTTTCCTTTTCTCCTCTGACAGACCGTGTCCCTCTCCCTGAAGGAAAAGAGCGCAACCTGTTTACCATGAGCATGCAAGATTATGAACAGTTTTTTGATGAGATAGCCAATGGTTTGTGGTGGTGGTAATCACTGCCGTAGATTTTACAGTAGGGAGAAGATCTATGTCCGCATTGATAAAATGCTGTTCTGTAGAATTGAAAAAGGGAATCAAAGAACTTCCTTACGCATTGTTGGGAATGTTAGTGCTGTGCCTGATTCTGGGCACAGTTGCTTTCTGTGCCTCAAAGCTCCTTTATCGCCAGGAAGAACTGTCGCGTTCTGATATCGCGGTGGTTACTGATGATATAGAGGATTCCTATCTGCAGCTTGCATTGAACCTCATCGGCAATATGGACAGCACTTCCCTTACAATGGATTTTCATGTTATGTCTGAGCCGGAAGCCCGTTCAGCCTTGCAGAATCGTCAGATCATTGCCATTCTTTTTCTTCCGGAACAATTGATCAACGGGATCCTTTATGGAACCAACCCGCCCATCCATGTTCTATTTGCGACGAAGGATGCGCTTTCCTCTGTTTTCCTGACGGAAACGACCCTTGCCGGTGCAAGGCTCCTATCCGGCGCACAGGCCGCGATTTATGCAACCGGCGAGATTTACACCGCACTAGGCATGCAGGATGCTCTTTCTGACACCTATGACAAGATCAACCGGACCAATCTTAACTACGCGCTGAACCGGGAAAAACTCTTTCTCGAAGACGCCACCTCTTTACAGGGAACCCACAGTACCGCGATCTATTATGCCGCGGCCGGTATCCTGCTTGTCATGTTATTTATCACAACCGCATTTACAACGATGCTGCGGCGGGAGAGCCGGGACTATTACCAGCTTTTATTCAGTCGCAACGTATCTTCCATCCAGTATCTGCTTGCAAAAATATGCAGCTTTGCCCTGGTCTTCTTTCTGCTACAGATCCTGTTTTATCTGATTGCCTCATCAGTCCCTGCATTGCAGGAGATGGAAGGACTGGGTCTCCGTCCCCGCAACCTCTTTCGTAACAACTGTCTGCTCTTCTTCCTGATCAACAGTTTGTTTCTCGCAACCTATGCCAATATGATATTTCTTGCGGCAAAAGATGTTTCCGGCGGGATTCTGATTTCCTACAGCGTCAGCAGCCTGATGGCATTCTGTTCCGGCTGTATCATCCCTGCCGCGTTTTTCCCGGCCTCACTGCAAAAGATATCATCTTATCTTCCTGCTTATCATCTGCACAAAGGACTGATTGAACTGCTGGAAGGCTCGCGGATCACCTTATCCGTTCCTGTCCTGATCTATCCGGCGATCTTCTTCCTGTTCTGCATGATCATATTCTGTTGCCGCAGGAGGTATAACCACTTATGAGATTCCCACGATTATTTCATATGTTATTAAAACAATATCTCCGTAAACCGGAATGTCTGCTTCTGCTGCTTTCCCTGCCGGTTCTGACTATCCTGTTTTCCCATGTGGCAAAGACGGAAGATCAGCCGATACAAGCGGCATGCTATCTTCCCTCCGTTACCCAGGAAGATCTTGATGACGCTGCCGCTGATTCCGGTGCCGCGCTTCAGACAGATACGGCTCTGACATCGCTTGCGCATAAACTTTCTACGTATGACGGATTATATACTTTCCGACTCTGCGCTTCTGAGCAGGAAGTCTATGATACCGTTGCTACCGGTCATGCCGAATGTGGTTACATCTTTTCAGAAACTCTTTATGAAGAACTGTTAAGCGGCAACCTAAAAGGTCTGATCACCACAGTTGCCTCTCCTTCCACCACGATGCTGCCCATCATCAATGAGACCGTTTACTCTTTTGTATTTGAAGATCTTGCCTTGCTTTCCTTAGAACAGTATCTTGCGGACGACAGCGCTGTCTCCGCAGAATATGATGTCCTGTATGATAATGATATGATCGAAGAACTTTATCAAAAATATATGCTTGGTGATTCCACCTTCCATTTTGAATATGAAGGCAGTCCGGAAGATTACCGTCTGACCGCGGCGACCGTACTCCTTTCCCCGATCCGCGGACTGCTGTCGGTGCTGATGCTGTTATCCGCGTTGACCGGAGCCATCTCCTACTACCGTCTTTCCGAAAATCAGGTATTCGATACTTGGAAAGTCCGTGCAGGCTGTATCATCATCCCGGTCCTCTGTACCGCTCCGGTCATGCTGCTTTGCATTTATTTCGCGGGACTTGGCACCGGTCTTGGAAAAGAGATCTGCCTCCTGATTCTGTATGCCGCTGCCTGCGTCATTGCAACGACACTTATGACTTTATTCATCAAAAAAAGGGTAATATTTACTTCTCTATTACCCCTTTTCATCCTTGCGTGTCTGGTCTTCACACCGGTATTTATCGATATCTCGGTATTTCTGCCGGCTTTGAAACCGCTGTCATATCTTTTCCTGCCATATTACTATCTGAAATTTTTCTAAGGGAACAGCGTTTCCTTAGACGCGCCTCATCAGGATCTCCATAGCGTCATTCAACCCCGCAACCGTCAACGGCAGCATCGGAAACAATGCCTTGATCCGTGTCTCCGCTTCCCGCCATGGCGCAGGAACCAAAGACATCTTCGGATTGAGCCAGACGATCTTTTTATATTTTCTGCGCATCCTCATAAGCCATTCTTCACCGGAATATCCGCCGTTCGGTCCGCGGTAGTTTCCATCCTTCGCATATAATTCCTCCGGAGCCATAGCGGCATCGCCCACGATGATCACCTTAAAATCCTTATCCAGATTGCGGAACATCCATTCTGTCTCGATCCAGTCGCCATTCTCACATTCCGGCGTCTTATAGACATGGGAATAGATGCAGTTATGAAAATAATATGCTTTCACTTCCTTGTAATGATTGGATTTGTGTACCGCCTGAAACAATTCATTTAACAGATTGCAGTACGGTATCATCGTTCCACCGGAATCCATCAGCAAAAGCAGTTTGACGGAATTTTTTCTCGGTCTGTCCATTACGATCTGCAAGCATCCGCCATTGTTGCATGTCTTATCTACAGTCTGATCGATATCCAGTTCAGTCTTAGGGATATCCAGCTTCGTTGAAAACTGTCTGAGCTTGCGAAGCGCCATCTGGAACTGTCGGTTATCCAGCATCCGGTCATCCCTGAAATCGCGGTATTTTCTCGCCCCGATCACCTGAAACGCCGACTGGTATCCGGTACTTCCGCCAACCCTGATGCCGCCGATATTGCCGCCTGTATTCCCAAACGAAGTTTTTCCCATCGTACCGATCCAGTAAGAACCGCCGTTGTGTTCACTATCCTGATCTTTCAGACGCTGCTTATACTTCTGCTCCACATCATCTTTATCGATCTGGATCTGCTCCACCCGGTTTAAATACTCCTTATCTTCTTCATGAAGCAGATCGTTCATTTCCGGTTTATCCAGCCACCGTAACATCCGGTTCGTCACTTCATCATCGGAACGGATCCCTTTGAAGCACTCGTCAAATGCCATGTCAAACTTATCAAAATCCGTCTCGCTTTTGACTAAGATCATCCTGGCGACATAATAAAACTTTGTCAGGCTGCCTTCACAAAGCCCCTGATCCAATGCCTGCTGCAGCGTCAGCCACTCGCTGAGCGTTACTTCCAACCCTTTATTTTTTAATGTCTGAAAAAATATACCGAACATAATCCCCCGCACTAGTATTATTTTAATGATGATTTTTTACTGTCTCCAGATCCTCATCTTTTTTAACGATCACCCCTACAAACGGCAGCTTCTCCATCAATGTATCCGCAGGGATACCGCCAAGCTGCAGCGCATTGACCCAATCGATCAGCTCTGATGTACTGGGTTTCTTGCGAATGTCCCGGATCCCTCTGATCCAATAAAATACCTCCATCGCATTCTTCAACAGATTCTCCTCGATCTCCGGATAATGGGTCTTAACGATCTCCTCCATAAGCTCTTTATCAGGAAAATCAATATAGTGGAAGATACATCTTCTTAAGAATGCATCCGGCAGTTCCTTCTCTGCGTTAGAAGTAATGATTACGATGGGACGCTGCTTTGCCTTTACCGTCCGCTTGGTCTCATGAATATAAAACTCCATCTGATCAAGCTCCCACAACAGGTCATTGGGGAATTCCAGATCCGCCTTGTCGATCTCATCAATCAAAAGCACAACCTGTTCATCGCTCTCAAATGCTTCGCCCAGTTTTCCCAGCTTGATATAACGGGCAATATCATCTACACCTTCTTCCCCGAACTGACCGTCATATAATCGCTGGATCGTGTCATATACATAAAGACCCTCCTGCGCTTTTGTGGTGGATTTGATATTCCAGATAACCAGTTTCTTTCCAAGCGAATTGGCAACCGCCTGCGCAAGCATCGTCTTTCCTGTGCCGGGTTCCCCCTTGATCAGCAGCGGTTTTTTTAGAGCGATCGCAACATTGACACTCGCCATCAACTGCTCGCTTGCAACATATTCCCCGGTACTTTTAAATTCTGTCTGCATTACATCCCCTAACCTTTCTTATTTTGTATCACTTAGATAATCGCGAAACTCAATTTTTGCATACTCTCGTTTTGCAAACCACCTAGCTTTATTCATGCACATCCCCAGCAACCAAGTCTGACAGCCATGGAAGTCTTGTATGCTCCTCCTTGCTTTCCCGAAGCATCAGTTCCTTCACTGCGTCGCATGCCTTCTTGCCTTCAAATAAGATTTCATTGACCTGCTCCACGATCGGCATCTCTATCTGGTATTTTCTGCCAAGAGCAATTGCCGCCTTGGCAGAATATACACCTTCTACCACCATCTTTACTTCATCCATGGCTTCTTCCATGGTCTTTCCCTGTCCAATCAGGATACCGGCGCGGCGGTTTCTGGAATGCATGCTGGCACAGGTAACAATCAAATCACCGATACCGGATAATCCCGCAAAGGTTTCCAACTGTCCTCCCATCGCCATGCCCAGACGGCTGATCTCCGTAATTCCCCTTGTGATCAGCGCCGCCTTGGTATTGTCACCATATCCAAGTCCGTCCGCCATACCTGCGGCGAGGGCAACCACATTTTTCAAAGCAGCTCCCAGTTCAATGCCGATCACATCCGGCGAGATATAAGCCCGGAACACATCGCATTTAAAGATATCCTGCACAAATTCCGCAGTCGCTTTCCTTTTTGCCCCGACTACTACCGTGGTGGGAAGAAGCTTTCCAACCTCCTCCGCATGGGAAGGACCGCTGAGCACTGCAACCACAGACTGCGGGATTTCTTCCTCTATGATCTGTGACATCGTCATTAAAGTAGCTTCCTCTATTCCCTTGGAAACATTGACAATGATCTGTCCCGGCGTAATCAGATCCTTCATCTGGTGTGCCGTAGATCTTGTAAATACCGAGGGTACTGCAAGCACCACAAGATCCATATCCGCTATGGCGTCCTTTAGTTCCTTCGTAAATTTCATCCGTTCGGATAGTTTGATTCCCGGCAGTTTATCCTTATGCTCATGTTCCACCTGTAGCATATCGATCTCGCTTCCGATTGCCGACCACATCGTTACCTCATGACCATTATGATCTAATAAAACTGCAATCGCCGTCCCCCAGCTTCCCGCTCCGACTATCCCTATTTTCTCCATATCGTTATCCTGCCTTTCCTCCATTTTAAGCCTGCCGTTTTCACACTAGTCCTGTTCTCGCTTCTTTTTTCCAAGATAGGTCTTTCTTTCCTCACCTTTTAACAGCTTTTTGATATTTTCATGGTGACGTAAAAATGCCATGACACTGATAATAAAAGTTACAATATACATCTCCAGAAGGACATTTTCCGGAATCGTTGCAAACACTCCGATCCTGGCAATACCAAAGATCAGCATCTCCGCAAAAAATCCTGCGCTTAATACCAGCGATGCCAGCGACACATAATGCGAAAGAAAGAATGTGCTGAAAAAGATGATAAAACCCGTCAGCGCAAAGATTCCATGAAATCCCAAAATCGTACCGCCCATGGCAGCAATGCCTTTGCCGCCCTTAAATTTCAGATAAAAAGGATAATTATGTCCCAGAATAACACCCAGACCGGTATAAAGCTTAAATAAATACAAAAGGTCCTGATACTCTCCCCTAAACAAAACAGGGATCAGATAATACGCCAAGATCACGGCAGCAAACGCTTTTAAGATGTCGCATAAAAATACAATCAGCCCCGCCTTTCTGCCCAACACCCGAAGTGTATTGGTGGTTCCTGCATTGCCGCTCCCATGCTCCCTGATGTCGATCCCGTTGATCCTGCCTAATATATAAGATGTCTGGATCAAACCAAACGCGTACCCTATTACCATACAAACAATACGGATTCCAATTGTCTGTGCCATACTAATTACCCTGCCTTTCCGCAACCCATAATCTATGCCATCTGTTTTTTAGCTGTCTTTATCCCTGTTCTTTCCGCTCGCGAATGATAAATTTTAACGGTGTCCCCCGGAATCCAAAGGATTCTCTGATCTTATTCTCAATATACCTGGTATAAGAAAAATGCATCAGTTCCTTATCATTAACAAAGATCACAAACGTCGGCGGCTTCACGCTGACCTGTGTGATATAAAATAATTTCAACCGTTTCCCTTTATCCGTGGGCGGCTGCTGCAATGCCACCGCTTCCGTCATGATTTCATTTAAGACACCGGTGGCCACACGCATGGAATGATTTTCGATCACCATATCGATCATCTCATACAGCTTCACCAGTCTCTGTCCCGTAGCCGCCGATACAAAGAGAGTCTCTGCATACGGCATAAAGGATAATACCTGATTGATCTTTTTCTTATACTCATTGATCGTCTTATCATCCTTCTCGACCATATCCCATTTATTGACTGCAATAATCATCCCTTTTCCGCGTTCATGGGCGATCCCTGCGATCTTAGCATCCTGCTCCGTCACACCTTCCGCCGCGTCAATAACCAGTACGACGACATCTGCACGTTCTACTGCGCTGACCGTCCGGACGATCATATATTTTTCCAGTTCTTCCTTGATCTTATTCTTACGGCGAAGTCCCGCCGTATCAATAAACACATACTCCCTGCCCTGATACTTTACTTCCGTATCAATAGCGTCCCTTGTCGTACCGGCAATATCTGATACGATCACACGGTTTTCCCCTGCCAGCTTATTCAGGATCGATGATTTTCCCACATTGGGCTTCCCTACGATAGCGACTTTGGGACGATCATCCTCTTCCTCCTCATCCGAAGGTTCTTCAAAGTGGGAGATCACCTCATCCAGCATATC
Source organism: uncultured Lachnospiraceae bacterium (assembly GCA_947174725.1). Taxonomy (GTDB): domain Bacteria; phylum Bacillota; class Clostridia; order Lachnospirales; family Lachnospiraceae; genus NK4A136. The sequence goes on from CAMWKA010000015.1 coordinate 10,564, forward strand.
TCCAAGCCCCTGCCGCTCTGACGCGGAAATCGGCCATGGGTCTCCGATACCAAGATTGTAAAACTCATAAACATCCGGCATATATTTTTCAAAACTGTCCACCTTATTCACTGCCAATACAACAGGTCTTCCGGACTTTCTGAGCATATCAGCCACCCTGAAATCCGCATCCACAAGTCCCTGTTTGACATCCGTCATAAACAGTATCACATCTGCCGTATCAATGGCGATCTGCGCCTGTTCACGCATCTGTGACAAAATGACATCCTTACTGTCCGGTTCAATACCGCCGGTATCGATCAACGTAAAATTGGTATTCAGCCACGTCACATCAGCATACAGCCGGTCCCTTGTGATCCCCGGTGTATCTTTTACGATCGCCAGCCTGCTTCCCGCCAGCGCGTTAAATAAAGTCGATTTTCCTACATTTGGTCTGCCCACCACCGCAACAATGGGCTTCCTTTTCTTACTCATATACTGACTCTCTATGCTTTCTTATTTTTTATCAAAGATTTTGATCATCTAAAATCCTGCTTACAAAGTTCATACCGCTTGATTTTACAATATCTACGGGAACTTGTAAAGCATTTTGCACATCCGTCTGGGTAACGTCGTCCAAAAAAACCTCTTCTCCGCTTCGAAACATATTCTCCGGAAGAAGCAGACATTCTCCCAGCGGCTTACCTTTCAGCTGGGCAATCAAATCCTGTCCCGTAATCAGACCGCTCACTGTGATCATCTCCCCAAAGAAATCATTTCTAATCGGATAGACTGTGATCCTGATCATCGGAAATGCCTCCATGATCTCCCTGCATAACATACAGATCGTTTCATAAGCCAGAATTCCTGTCGCAATCGAGAGATTCCTTGAGGGCCGCATGATCCGCATCCTTGCAAAATTGGAAATCGCTTCTCTGGTCTCATTGATCATCAGCCGCAACATTCCGACGCCGTTTTCCAGTTGAAGATATCCGTCATACCGTTCTTCCTCCGGCAGTTCCCTCTCTGCAAGGATATACCACTCGTCACTGGCATGGGCAAAGTGCAGTTCTCCGGATGCCAGTGCCTTCTTCTGATACTCCTCAATCAGATCGATGACCTCACAGGCATCCTCCTTCGTAAACGGTTCCAGCGGGTAAAGACCCTCCCTGTACTTTGATAACCCCACCGGCACCACTGAGACGCTTTCCAAAACCGGAAGATAGGAAATCAGCCGGTCCAGACTATAGCGGAGTTCTTCGCCGTCATTGATCCCCTTGCATAGAACGATCTGCCCATTCATGGCAATCCCCGCCTCATAGAGCCTGTCCACCTTTTTCAGGGCATCTCCCGCAAATCTGTTATTTAACATTTTACATCGAAGTTCGGGATTCATCGTCTGAAAGGAAATATTGATCGGCTCCAGACGGTATCGGATCATCCGTTCAATATCATGGTCATCAAGATTTGTCAGCGTCACATAGTTACCCTGTAAAAAGGATAACCTTGTATCATCATCCTTAAAATAAAGTGTTTCCCTCATCCCAGGAGGCATCTGATCGATAAAGCAAAAGATACATTTATTATGACAGGAATGATACTCGTCCATCAGTCCGTTTTCAAATACGATCCCCAGATCCTCGTGTTCTTCCTTCTCTATCTCTAACAACCATTCTTCGCCATCCGGCTTTTTGACCAGCACCTCAAGATATTCTTCCATACAAAGATACTGATAATCGAAGATATCCTCGATCCTCTGACCGGAGATCTCCAAAAGCTCATCCCCTGCTCCAATACCAAGTTCCTCTGCAATGCTATCCGGCGCTGCCGACTTGATCATATGATGATTTTCTTTCATAACTGCTCCATTTAAAATAATCTAAAAATAAAACGGACCTCTCAAATTCATAATTCGGATTACCAAATATATTAAAGTTAGAGCTACACCTATCATTATACCTGACACTGTACAAGCGCACTCAATGAAAAACTCTTTCCAGCTGATTATCTTTTTTATGCGCCGAACAATGCTGCTTATAAATATTCCAATCATACCCACAATAGTGATCATACAAAATAGGGGAATCCCATAATCCCCTAATACTTCCCCGAAATAAACCCCATTATATAATATATCATCAATTAAGAGTTCAATGAAGAGGATGGAATACAGGCAGCTCAAAAAAATACCCAGCAGTAAATTGACTATCATGCTTTTCTTCATTCCGGAACTCACCTCTCTTTTGTCAAATGCTTCAACACCATTATCTTATCATAAGCAAACATACAACACAAGTTAATAATCGCCTACTGCATCCTGAAACGTTTTTATAAAATAATTGCAAAATGCTTTCTTTGTAGTATAATTTTATATATCAGATCAAAACACATATAGAAGAAAAATGATAAAGGAAGAAAAACCATGTCAAAGATCGAAGAACTGGAAAAAGCCATGCCGGTGGCGCCATTAAAACTAATTGCGTTAAAGGGGGCAGCCCCGTTAGGGGAGCGCATCAACCAGCATCTTATTTCCTACCGGAAACACATTAACAATACCTTCAAAAATGATCCCGCATTTCAAGGCTATGTGGCGGACAATTATTTGTTAGAGGCCGACTGCCCACGCTTTGGAAGCGGTGAATCCAAAGGAGTTTTGTATGAATCCGTCCGCGGAACAGACCTGTACATATTAGTGGATGTTACGAACTACTCCATTACCTACTCCATGGGACAGTTTGAAAATCATATGTCTCCGGATGACCATTATCAGGACTTAAAGCGGATCATTGCTGCCTGCAACGGCAAAGCGCACCGCATCAATGTCATTATGCCATTTCTCTACGAAGGAAGGCAGCATAAAAGAACAGCCAGAGAATCCTTAGACTGCGCCAATGCATTAAAAGAGTTAGGGGAAATGGGCGTTTCCAACTTCATTACTTTCGATGCGCATGATCCCAGAGTACAAAACGCAACGCCGCTTTATGGATTTGACAATTTCTCGCCCAATTACCAGCTGACAAAGATGCTGCTTCATCAGGTACATGACCTGATCATTGATAAAGATAATACCGTCGTTATTTCACCGGATGAAGGTGCTCTTGACCGTGCCGTATATTTTTCCACTGTCCTCGGCGTGAATACCGGCATGTTCTATAAACGCCGTGATTATTCAGTGATTGTCAATGGCAAAAATCCGATTGTTGCCCATGAATTTCTCGGTGAGAAGATCGATAGTATGGACGTGATCATCATCGATGATATGATTGCCTCCGGAGAAAGTATGCTGGATACTTCCAGACAATTAAAGGAAATGAATGCCAGACGTGTTTTCTTATGCGTTACCTTTGGTCTGTTTACCAACGGCATGGACTCATTTGACAAAGCATATGAAAAAGGCTACTTTGACTATGTCATCACCACAAACCTCACCTATCTGCCGCCGGAAGTGACCAGCCGGTCTTATGTACTGGTAGCGGATATGAGTAAATTTATGGCTTCTATCATTGACTTCTCCAACCATGACATCTCCTTTGCGAAGGTGCTGACGCCCACCGAGAAGATCAACAAGATCGTAAGCGATTACAATAGGCGGGTATTTGATGATGAAGAATAGAACGTAAACAATTACAATAGAGAATATTTGATGATAAAAAATAAAGATGGGTGGTAGATTC
>CAMWKA010000016.1 GCA_947174725.1 uncultured Lachnospiraceae bacterium
ATACTCCAGTGCTGCCCTGTACAATTCACTATGACCTGCGGATATCCCCAATAGGCATAAAAAATATGACGGAAATAAAAAAACTGCCCCTCCGATCAGAACACTTAGGATCATTGCGCTCTGCATTACCTTCTGAAAACTGGAAACCGCCTCTTTCTCCCTACCTTCGCTTAACAGATGCGCATAATGAACGCTTCCACCGACTCCAAGTCCGTGCATACATACATTGATGATCATATAATACGGCAGGATCATGCCAATGGCCGCCAGTCCCACATCACCCATGCTTCTTCCTACAACGATAGCATCCATCATATCTGAGAATGCCAGACCTAACGAGGACAAAAGGGCCGGAACTAACATGCGCCGAAACATAGCACCGGTAAAATGATCTTTATTCTGTTTCAACCTTTGCCTCCCAAAGTCTGTTTTTTCTGACAGGGCACATTGCCTTCTTCATTCTCCTGAGTCCCGGGATTCCCATATCATCTTCCAGATTAATATACTGAAACCTGTCTTGAATCTTTTTCATCAACTCACGTTTGGCATAATAGGACACTCCCTGTAGATTCTCCGTGCTTTTTGCTACGATAATATCAAACGTATCTTTTGAAAGAGGAACGCCCGCTACCACCGATACCGGACTGCCATCCAGATACACAATCACGCCCTCTCCGAAGAGCTCCCTTCGCATACGGATCAGAGTTTCATTCACCTGATCGTCTGACAGAAAACCCTCCGAAGGCTGTCCTTTCCTACGTCTCCATTTCCGGATAATGAAAACGGCATCTTCCTCATTCAACGAATCCAGCATACGTGTTTCGGGCTTGTAATCCCGTTCCACCCTATGAACCTGCGTGCGCATATTAGCGTATGCCCTTCCTTTTAATTCCAAATGTTCCCTGACACTGTATATGTACTCATCTTCCATTTCATCCGGTATATAATTCCATTCATCCGGATAGTTCTTCTGCATCCATAAAACATCTTTCCATCGCAGGCAGACCATTTTAAAATCCTTTTCCTTTTTAAGTGCACTGATAAAATTCCTGACCTCGCTTTCTTCTCCACAGGGAAAATACCACGCATTGCTGCCATGCCAGACACTTTTTACACAAAACATCCTCTCACCCATATATAAAGAAAGTCCAAGCTGTTCCTGCCACAAATATAATGACGAAAATGCATGAACCGCCAGATCATGTCCATAACTCCTCCGAAGGTATTCTATTTTTTCCTTTTCCTTACAAGTAATTTTCTGCAATATCACTATTTCAATTTCCTAACTTTTTCCGTGGTAATATATCCTCCCTTTACCGGAAACTCTGTCAGTATACCGTTGCCGTAAGACACTCTTGCACCAATCAGTTCATACTTTTCTTCTGGTGTCAGGTAGATACATTCATATCCATAAAAGGCTCTCAGAATCCTGTCCGCCTTTTCGGCTTCCATATCAAATGTGACCGTCCAGAAAGATTCTCCGGGATTTGCAAGATATCTTCCTTCCGTCTGCGGAACTGCACATTCTAAACATTCGTTCATATGTTCCAAAAAATACCTGAGCATCTCCGGGATGCGCATATGGACCTTTTTCATGTAACTCATAAGCGACTCTCTCTTTTCAATGAAAAAAGTCTCCTGCAGTATAATATCTCCTGCATCATAGGCTTTCGCCATTTTATGGATTGCCAGTCCTCCTTCCGGATATTCTCCTAAAAGGATCAACGGCATGGGCCATGCGCCCCGGCAGTATGGCAGCGGCGCGGGGTGAATATTAACCATCGGAAAGACGTCCGTCACCGGCACACGGTAATTATATCCTGCACAGACCAGAAGCTCGCATCCTGCAGCTTCTAACTCCTCCAGATCCTGTCCGGTGATCTTTTCCATGGTATACGGAATATGATTTTCCTCTGCCAGTTCGATGATCTTTACATTGAATTCTGTTACATTATCGCAGGGGCAGGTATATATCCTGATCACATCCGCTCCTTCCTTTAATAAGGTCTCCAATGCCGGATACATTAAATCAAATCCCAGATATACCACCTTTTTTTGCATATTTTTATTCATTTTTTTCCGTCCTTCATCCGTTCTTATATCCTGACACAATACTGACCGTTCCATATAAACTTCTGTCATAACAGTCTTTCAGATAATATACCCTGCTTTCACCCTGTTCTGCCTCCACCCTTTCCCATGCCTCATCCGCTGTTCCTCCAGTCCGCCTGCCCGGCTCAACTACGGCAAAGGGAATCACTTTTGCCCGTGCGATATCCATAGCGGTATATACGGTATCCTGATAATCATATCCCAGCAAAAGGAACGGATAACTATCTTTATCCTCTCCCGGATTCTCAAAAACGGCATAAGCGGCGACTCCCTTCTCAAGCCGCGTCAGCTGCTGATAATAAGAAACGGGCTCATTCTCCGCCTCATACGCATAGATCACATTTTTTTGAAATACAGGGATATATGGCTCCCCGTTACTTTTTATGATTTCCAGACCTGATGATGTCGTACACAGCGTCCATCCAGACTCATGTCTCTGATTCTCTGTCCAGAGACCTCTTATATAATTAATACTGTAATCTGGATAGATCTCCGGTGCCGTATCATTTACTTCATACTCTTTTTGTGATATCACGTTATCCGATACTGTCAGCTGATCCGGATCAAGGCTTGCACTGTATAATTCTGTTCCCTGATACTGCTGCAGGATACTTTCCATCTGAGAATCATCATTCCGATTCTGCGTCAGTCTTGCAGAAACATTCAATTTGTCATAATCCAGAAGGACGGGCTGACCAATTAAAAATCCTGACGTCACCGGCTCTATCGGGTACAGATATACTCCATCCTGCGTATAGCAGAAGATATATGCTTTCCCATCAGATACCCTTTCCACAATACTATTGATTGCCGGTATATAATTTGTGCATCGCCGGTAATTCCTGCCTCCGCTGAACAAGAACCCTCTGGTAAAATCATTCCAATCATTGCCCCAATAATTACTTCCTAACAGGTTGACGTCCAACAGTTCTAGCCGATTGCCGGAATTTCCCTCCGGAATATAGGTAGCATACTCGGCAAGTATGCCGTTCATTACATAACACTTGGAATACTGCCAATCATTTCGCTCTCTCTGACTTTTCCAGTAATATGCCAATACCATAGGATCTTCCAGGGTAAAACTACGGGACTGTATAAAGGATGCTCTCATGTCAGACTCCACCCGTTGATTATCATCCATATAATATCCCTGTCTTACCGCTACCCAAAGTCTCTGGTCGGTCATCCTCAGCCGGCCGGTAATATAATATCCATCTATCTCAAAATTGTGAGATAAACATACGCTGCCTATCTGTGTCGCTTCGCTGACAGCAAAAGTGTTTGCTTTCCCGTCGCTTTGCAGGAAAAAATCACTATAAACAGAAGGGACTCGTCTTAGCACGTCCTGCTTTGTCAGGAAATCAATGCTGTTATCACTGACATTCCATTCATTGTCTGCAAGCTGTTCGTTGCCATTTCCCTGAAAACATTTTACCTGCCGATCACAGCTTAGATTTTGTATCGTAAAAGAAAAATTACTATTTATTTTATAAAAACCCATATGTACATCATAACTTTTCATAGAATACTGTGATTCATCAATCTCTGCCTCTTCGCTAGATGAAACAGGAGCATCCATCATCTGAGCCACTCTTTGATTTTCCTCTTTCATCTCGCTGTCTTCCATTATCTTGCTTTGCGTGATCATCATATACACGTCCACATGATCCTCTCTGGCGGAAAAAGACACGTCATTAATATCAAACTGATACTGCGACTCATTTTTATGATTTATCCCTTCCTTTGCCATGATCTCCTCTGTAATATCCTGAATAACCTCTGAAAAATCATACTCTATGAGACTTTCCGGACTCACTCCCTTTTCCAATGCTTCACGTACTTTATCTGCCTGACAAACAACAGCATATCCATTAAAATAAACGGCATAGCTGCCTACCTTTGCATTTTCTCCTCCTGTTCCCTTCTCCAACTCTCCTACAGCGTTGGCAAAAAAAGACTGATGATCCGTTGCTTCCGTGATCCAGCTGCAGAACTCCTGATAACCTTCTCCCGGTTTCTGCGCCGTATATCGGTTCGCTGCAAGAACAGTAACCATCCATCCGGAAAGTTCTCTGGTATCCTCTGTCACTCTATTTTCATAAAAAACATAATCCACCGAAACAGGAACACGCGAAGGGGCTGTTCCGCTATCCTTATATACCATGGTCTGATACGCATAAATAAATGTATCGCCGTTTACAAAATCCAGCAGTTCAAATCCTCTGATATCCGAAGGCTCCTTAGAATACTTTTCCGGAATATAAAAGGCATCCGGATATTCCGACTCGTACATCTGCGGATTGAATATGCTGTCCTGATAATTTATCACAGCTTCGACACCACTCTGCGACTCAATTTCCGCACGTTCTTCCTCCGTCAGATACGCAACTGTCAGATCCCCGTTCAAAAGCGTTGTGCAGCCGCATAAAAATATAGCTGTCAAAAGCATTGACGCAATCAACATACGCTTTTTTCTGATCCATCTCATCATAATAATTAAGCCTCCTTTTCCTAAACCACTGTAATGTCATGTCCGGATCGGTATAATATGATCAATAAAATAACTGCCAGCGATGACATCAGCAGGATCATCCCCGGCGAAAAAAACTCATACGATGCTTCCAGCAGAACAGTATATTTTCTGCTGTTTCCATATTCATCCGATACTACGATCTCGTAATAACCGGGCGTCTTCAGCGGCTCTTCCTGCACATAATGATATTCCACGCCATTGCGTACCACCTTGTAACTGCATGACGGTTCTTTGGATGTTATAAAAAGCGGCGCCGTCGCTCTTCCACCCTCTATTTCCTGATCAAAGTCCAAAAACGGAGCCGTAGTATCCTTGGTCAGTTCGAGAGTATATGACAATCCGGCATCCTCCATTGAAGTAAAACAAAACCGATAGTTCCCCTCTCCCTGCAAAAAATAATGACCGCTCCGCAAAACTTCCTGCTCCGCCCCCTGATAAAATACGCGATCAAGAAAAAAGCCTTCTGGCGTCCCAATTACATTGGCATACGTCTCCTTTCCGTCAACGATCCAAAAATGAAACACTGTCATGATAATAGAGTTATCCTCCGCAGCACTGTTTGTCATATCCGGATAGACCATCTGAATACATTTATAAAAACCATTTTCTTCATAGATACCATTCTCCGAATGACTGATATATTCACCATTGCGGTATATCGTCTGTGTTACGCCATCTGCCGCTTTCAGATATACCGGCATGGCAACGATCGCCCCATTAGGAATATTTGTCACCAGAAGTTCCCGTTCCTCTGTTCCAAAACGTATCATTTCCTGCTCTTTATCATAAAAAAATGACATTTCTGACTCCTGTACTCCAATATCAGGAAATGACATACGATCTGTTACCGTCTGCTCCCATCCCCCGGTAATATCAAAGTAATCAGATACGATCTGGAAATCAAAAGTACAGTAACCGCCTCCTGCTTCCTCTTCTCTCTGGAACAGATATAATGTATAACTGCCATTTTCCAGCAAAAAATCCCCCTGCACAAATGCGTAAGCTTCCCCATCTTTAAGCATCTGGTAATCCAACGTCTCATCAATTGAAAAATATGCAAACTCGACATTCTCCCCCTGTAGGACGTTGGAATAAAAACCGCCGTAATGATCCCATTCATATCGGTATCCATTCTCCGGATCACTTGTGGTCAGACTGACTTCATCCATTAACCCGGCCTGTACAGGCAAGTCACAACAAAACAGGAAACACAGCAAAATACCTAACAACAATTGCAGTTCTCGAAAACTTGTGAGTTCCCGTTTTGTCGTATCCTCCGCAGCCTGTACTGTGCTATCCTGCTCATCGGCAGATTTTTTAAAACCGCTGCTTTTTCTTAACTCCCTTTCCATTCTCAACCCCGCCATTTCCTTTTCCCACATGGCCCGGTTTTTCGGACTGTCAAAATAAGCCATTCCATACTCCTTTCATACAACAATTAATAGGCAATTGCGAAACTCTGACAAAAATTTTCCTGCGACTCTGTCAGGTATTGCCGGATTATCACATTGATGCCTTCCATCAATTTAGCGGAACCGGTCGGCGCAAGGATCACATAATTTTCCCTCTCAACGCCTGCCGCGTCCTGCACCTGATAATCCCCCTGTTCCAGAAGCGCCTCTGCTTCCGGTTGATAACATACATATCCTATAATCTTTCCCCCTAGGAGGTCGGCGCTTACAGAATCAATATTGTCATACTTTTGTATGCTAATTCCGTCAACCGCGTAAAGTTCATTGGCAGATTCCGGGGCAAGCTGTGTGGAGACACCGACTGTCTTATTGGAAAAAACGGTTAAATCCCCTGCATACAGACCCTTGAGCGTCACCACATACACATAGCCGCTCCCATAAGATGTGGAATATAAATGGTTTTGTGTTAAGTAGGAACAATCCATGATCGAACCAATGGCAATATCTGCTTCCCCTGCGGATAACATCCCGGTAAAATTTTCCCTGTCCGCCGAAAAATACTGCACAGAGACACCCAGCGTATCAGCAATCAACGCCACAAGTTCCGCCTCCTCTCCCTGATAATCACCTGTTTCCCTATCCTGATAGAAAAGTACGGATTCCGTATCGGGAACCGCTACCCTTAGAACGCCTTCGGACTGGATCACGGCAACGGACTGGTCTTCCTTTTTGCCGCATCCCATGGTCATTACGCCAAACAGTAATACAAATAACGCCCTACTTATGCTCTTTTTTTTCATACCTTTTTTCCTTCTTTCATACCGTAAATAATCGTTCGATTCCTTCCTCCGCAACAATGTCTACGCAGGTTCTCTCTGAGGGCGACGTCACCACAAACGCGCGTCCGCGTCCGTTATTGATGATATCCTCCTGTTCGCTTTCATTGATCGCGCCTGCTTTTTCATACAGCTTACATAGATCATGCATATCATTGGGCGCCAGAGGAAAGATAAAGGAATACTGACAGGCATTGATGATCGCGGTAGATTTTCTTGCCAGCTCTTCTGTTCCTACAAAGTCTTTGATATTCTGTGTGATAATGATCTGCATGCCGTTGTATTTACGGATACGTTTTGCCAGCTGATACATAAAGTCCAGCGCAATGGGAAACTTGGAATCAATAAACACATGGGCCTCATCGATCACGATGATGATCTTACGCGAAGCATGATATCGGATGTTATAATCCCGGTTTTTGATAATCTCATTATCCAGCCACTTCAGTACCAAAAGCATCTGCGCATTGGCGATCGTATTGTTTTTATTTGCAAGCAGCGATTGAAAATTAAATACGATAAAATTCTCTGAAGTGTCGATGGTTGCCTTACCGTTCCATAAAAGAGAATTACGTCCTCCGGACGCGAACTTTGAAATATAGTTCAACAACGTTCTTAAGTTCATCTTGGAATAGTCACCCTTGGAGAACTGATAATCGTTTAATATCTTTTCATAAAGATCATCAAAGATCGGAAAATCCTCCGCTGTCAGTCCGCTTAAATCCGTACTTTCATCAATGCCCTTTTCATCGTACATACGAACGATGATATTGTTCAGATACTCCTTGGCATCCGCATCCATTCCCGGAAGAATCTGGGTGAAAAATTCTTCTAAAAACTGCAAATGAACATTATAACTGGAAGATCCGTTCTTTCCGCCTTCTTCATCTTCTAAGGACGTAATGATATGAAATGGATTCAGTCTCCCTTGCGTTGCGCTTCCCACATCAATGATCTTGCCGTCAAAATTCCGTGCCATTTCATAGTATTCATTTTCGGGATCTAAGATAAAGATCTTAGAGTTCTCAGCGGCAAGATTGGCAAGCAATGTCTTTGTAGCATAGGATTTACCGGAGCCGGACTTTCCGATCACTACCATATTGCTGTTGACACGTTCCTTATCCCGCTTGAAAAAATCAATAAATACCGGGATTCCATCCGATTCTCCGATGCAGATACCGTTTTTATCACCAAGAATCTTATGCACATACGGAAATACCGCAGCTATGGATGTGCTGTGGATGCCCCGGCTTTCCTTCCGAAAAGCATCAAAAGCAGATATATGACTGGATGCATATGCTTCAAACTGCATCATAAACAAATCCGTTGCCTTAAATCCCTGCTCCGCCATCATCTGTTTGACTTGTTTTTTAAAAGAGACGGGCGCCGCATCCCCATTAACAGAATTGGGATGCTTTTCACGTTCGCTCAATTCATAGTCATACAAAGTGATATAGATATTAACATCAAACAAGGATTCATTATCTCCCTGCAGCATGCTCAAAACGCTGGCAAGCGTGTCAATATGCGTTTCCAACTCCATCAGTTTAGATGTTTTTCCTGTTTCGTTGGCTTGTGTGCGCAGCTCGTCAATGGCTCTGTCGATCTGCCGGATGCTCTTATATTGATCCAACGGATGCATCTTTAACACAGCTCTGGTTCCCATGATATGAAACAGGGAATGGCCCCACGCATTACCAACCATAGTGGGATAATCCCTGATCCGAAAAGTATGCGTAATCAGATCATCATATTTTACCTGTCGGGAAGTAAACCGGATCTGCTTTGGAAGGATCCAGTCCATATACTGATCCGGCGTCAGACCATACGCCTCTCTCTCGTCAAAATCAATCGTATAGTTATATTTTAAAAACATCACCAGTTCTTGCTCTTCTAAGATCCGGCATTGCATATCCGCCTGCGCCATGGATTTGATCATATCATTTGCCTGACCCTCCAGCAGTTGCTGATCCTTGTGAAAAAAGACCAGATAATGAAAGGGAAGATATACTTTTTCCCGTTGATTCCAGATTTTGATCTGTTCCATCCTGTCATGAATGATCGCCACCCGCTTTGTCAGTTCCTCATCACTTAATAATCCATTCAGATATGCTTCCTTGATATCCGCTATTTTTTTCTGTTCCGATGCTAGATAGGTATCCAATATTATCGGTCTGTCAAGCTTGACCATAGCGGCAGATCCCGTCCCGGAAACGCTTCGCAGCACTGATCCATAGACATGTTCGATCACCTGATCCTGCCGTTCTTCCGTATAGAACCGGAATTCTATATTCGGAATTTCAACAACGATTCCATAATATTCCGTCCCATACTCGATAAATCTGCCGCTGATCCCGGTAAACGGTGTGATGTCACCTACCGTGGGAATCTTCGTTTTTTTTGCATTTCCATTTTCACCACTTTTTATAGATTCCTCCTCCGTCCTCTGACGGAAATATTTCTGTCTTGCCAGATAAACAAGGGCGTTATAAATGATCATATATCCTTTTTCGTCTTCCAAAGGGATTACAAGTCCCACCACTAAGATCAGTATGATGACAGATACCGGTGTATGTAAGGGAAGATCAGAAAGAAAGATTGCAATCGCAAGACTTGCGCCGATCAGTCCCACTGCAACATCCAGAACGCCAATGCCCTTAAAAAATTCCATCTGCACTTTTGTTTTTTTCGGTATAATCCTCATGTCAATTCTCCATTATTTTCTACTTATCTGGTTCGAAATGAACCGTGTATCTTTTTCATTACAATATAAATGCATAACGCCATCAGCAACAGAATCACGATAGCAGTCAAAGACGCGTAATTGACCGTATCCGCCCTTTCGTTTTTTATGGAAACATCAAACTGCGGCGTCCGGGTATCTCTGATCAGTTCCAGGGAATAGGTATAACCGGATACCTTATCACGCATAGTAAAGCAATACCTCCCATCCTTATCCATCCTGTAATATGCCAACGGCAACGCCTCATCCTCTCCCTCAGCAACACTGTCATATAGGGATTCCCCTTCATATGCCACTTGAATGATCTCTGTATGCAAAGGCGCATTATAGATCCCCATAACGCCGATCGGACTATTCACGATGCGAAATACAAGCATGGGATATTCCCGCTCCGACTGATAAGAGGTTGCGAAAGCAAGCGAATTCTCTTGAAAAACAATACGATATATTCCTTCCTCCGAAAAATTTGTACCTGAAATCTCATAAGGCTCGCCATCATGAAAAACTGCTGCAGTCACGGAATCCGGTAAATGTACGGAAACGCCACCATTGACAATAGCACCGTTTGGAATATTGGCATTGATCACTGTCCCTGTTTTTAACGTGTAACTATAGGCATCGGTCTCCAAATGGAAATCCTGGACCATCCCCAGCACTTCCTCCGCCGTTCCGCTTCTGACTGTGGGAATACTCTGCTGCTGCGCTTCCATTTCCGCGCCTGCCATTTCCACAATGGCATCCAGCCTTTCCTGACTGATCCCATCGGAAGAATCCTGTATCATATCATCTGACAGAGACATTACTTCCATATCAGTCTCATCCGTCTCCTCCATAATCTCCTCACGTATCGTAAAGCGGAATGTTCCCTGATAAACAATCCCTTCATAATTACCTGAAATACGAAGCACATAGTTACCGATTTCTTTGATCTCCTGTCCGGCAGTATAAGGAATCTGTATTCCCCCCTGTTCCAACACGTATGACAGATTGGAGGGAACATCAAAAGATACCGGCAGTGTTGTAAATCCGCCATTTGACACATTGCTGTAAAAGAAAAACAGATTATTCAGGGATTCTTCATAAAGATCATACTGTGCATTATATCTTTCATATAAAGTGCTCTGGACAGCATAAGAATCTGTTTCATTTCCATAGACGTCACCAGAACGAAATTCGTCCGACGTATCATAAGATTCTTCTGAATGATTTTTCTCATCGGTAGAATCCCCCGTATCAGGATATTCTATCAGTCCGATGGCATGGACATCCAAATTAGGAACCATTACCATCAGCAGCCCCGCAAACAATATGATCAACATTTTCAAGCAAATATTCTCCGTCATACCAAGTACCATGCCTTTCTATTCTATGATTCTTCCGTTTCCTCATTCGCTTCCGTATCTTCCTCCTCAAGCATCAGATAATTACGTTCCTCCAAATCGTAATAGACGTCCTCTGCAAAAAAAGCATGTGCTCTTACTTCTTCCAGATCCATCTGCGCAAATTCATATAAAGGACACTTATAGCTCGGTGTGAATTTGGTACGGATCGGATGATTGCCAAAGGTAACAACAATGGCATTGCCGGTATCCTGCTTATTGTTTAGTTTTTGTAGCTCGGAGGGATAGATCAGCGGTCTTGTCTGCATCTGAGAAGATACGTTTATATTGCCAGCCGTATCCTGCATCTGGGTGGAAATACTGTTTGTCGATACCGTCATATTACCGCAGAGCTTGGAAAACTCTTCACAAGTGCCGATATCATTGGAACCGATAAACATCTTAAAACCGCAGTTGCTTTTTACGATATCCGCCACATGATCCCCGTATACGTTATTTAACTGTGTATAGGACTGAACGATCATATTAAACCATATCTTCCGGCTTCTGCCCACAGTGATCATTTTGTCAAATTTATCGATCTTGGGCATATTTCCAAACTCGTCCAATATAAAATACACATTCCTTGGAAGGCTGAGATCTTCTCTTGCCGACGCCACCTTGATCAGCGCCTTATAAATGCTAAGAATAAATACGGCTGCCAGTGCATGACGGGTATCTTTCTCATCAGGAATCTTAAGAAAGAGCGCCGTCGGTTCATGGGCAAACTGTGTGGGATCAATGTCTGTCGCACTGGTCAAAGAACACAATCCTTCATCATTGAACATGGAAAGTTTATCCAGCGCAATGGACATATAAGAAGCAAGCGTATTTTCCGCGGCAGACAATACCTGTCTGGAAAGTCCTACTGCTTTAGAAAGTTTGGAACGTCCGGCAAAATAATTTTTTAATGCTTCATAATCATTTTCCGAATTGGCAATCGCTTTATTGATATTGTAGAAGCAATACTTTTCCCTTGTCATTTCCAATTCAGGATATTCACTATCTTCAAGCATTGCAAGGCAGACCGCCATAATAATGGATCTGGCTCCCTTCTCCCATACCGGATCTTTTTCTGACTCAATAGGACAGATTACGCTGACAAGGTCATTTAAATCCTCATAAACCTCATCATAGATCTTCTGTCTCTTTACACTGATCTCTGATATAAGTTCTTTGCGTACGGCATATCCCCGTCCTTCATATTCATACCATGTTTTTTCATATTCTTCCGGTTTGTTCATCAGCTTTAAACCGCTTTCCACCGGATTGTCATAACGTTTATAAATTTCACTGCCAATCCTTAAATATTCCTGATATTTATCATAAAAACCAGCCAGTGGATTCCACCGGAAGGAGCTGTACGGATCACGCAGATCCAATACCATACAGTGATAGCCATGTTCCTTTAACATCTTGGAATGCATCTGGAACAACTCTCCCTTCGGATCCGTGCAGATCATAGAAGAACCCGCCGCGGAATGTCCTAAGATCTGGATCATCGGATTTACAAAAGTGGTCGTTTTCCCTGATCCGGTAGCGCCGATGATCAGGGAATGCATACCCGATGCGATGTTGATGTTCAGTTCTTTTTTCTTCTTGTTATATACCGCATACAGCGGAATTCCATCTTTTTGATTCTCTCCCAGTTTTGTAAACTGGTTTTTAGGGAAATTCTCATTGATCTCTTTTTCCGTCATCCAACGCGCGTTTTCCAACGGACCGTCCAATCCCGTCCCCTTTGTATTCAACATCCTGCGGCCCTCTTTTGCTGTGGGCTTACGAAATAACAGATAAAGGCATATGACCAGACTGGTCATTACGCCGCCGTAAACATAAGTTTTCAATAAAAGAAATAATGCAGGATCCCATAACAATGCATAATTTCCGGTACTGAAACACTCCGTCATATGTATTAACACGCTATTGGTCAGATACCCCAATATAAGCACTGCTGCCAGAAACGCTATTATGTAGTTCATTATCTTTTTTTTCATCCGGCTGATCCCCCTGTTCCAAGCGAACTCGTTGGCTTGTCGTTCTTTTCACACTGTTTTACTAATTGTCAGAATATTCATTCCATCCTTAAACTCATACTGCATATCATTCATCATTTTTTTTGCCATCAGGATACCGTTGCCTCCGATCTTTCGTTCTTCCAACGGTGCTTTGATATCCGGCTCCTTATGCTCTAAGGGATTATAAGGGATCCCGTGATCCATGAATGTCACTATCCATTCCAAAGGTTCCTGTTTTGCGCTGCATTTTACCGTAACGATCCCTGTATGCTTCCCATATGCGTAACTGGCAATATTGGTGTATAACTCCTCCACAACCACTTCCAGCGTAATGCAGGACAACATATCTCCCTCTGTTTCATTTAATTTCTTACGGACAAATGAAAGTACCTTTTCTAAATTTTCCATAACGGCATCAACTGTAATAGCGTCTGTGCCAGATTCTTTCTCCACTGCTTTTTTACCTCATGTCCTGTTTTGATTGAAATTATAGCAAAGCATGTTCCTGTTTTTTTGTTTTTGCAAAATTGACAGGATTAGAGACAAAAATAGAATCAAAAATATGCAAACAAAAAAAGAACCGGAAATGATCATATATCAAAAGATCATTTCCGGTTCCTTAACTGAACTCTGTTTATCCATTATCCGCCTGTTTAAACTCTCGCCATTCAGGGAATACGCCGTAATATTATTTTATTTAAGAGAATTATAATACCTTCTCATTCAAACCCCTTTTTCTTATAAATAACGGCAAATAATATAATCCCAATCATAAAATTTGTTGCAATCACAATCATATTTTCCGAAGATACTTCAAAAGGTACTTCTGATGCGCCTAATCCATTGATCAGGTCGCTGATTTGCTGTGAATAAATGATTCTTGCAAATTTTTTGATCGTTTCATTGAACATTGACAGCATTGGGACAAAGGAAAGTATCATCATTACCGGAAGAGTTACAGAGGTTGTCGCCATCTGGTTTCTGCCGTAAATACCGATCACTGCGCCGA
>CAMWKA010000017.1 GCA_947174725.1 uncultured Lachnospiraceae bacterium
TCTGTTTCTTTATTACTCTTTTGATTTTACAACGTTACTTATATCTTCATTTTATGTCCCTGCATAAGCTTTTATTTCGCCAATTTTCTCTCATTTTTTCTTCCTTTTTTACCTGCTTTCCTCCTTCTCCTCTTCACTGTATGCTTACTCCATTTTCATGGCTCTTACCTTCTCCATAAACACTCTGATCTTTTCCTTATCCTTCACGCCGTCCGTCTCCAGACTGCTGCTGACGTCGACTGCATACGGTTTGACTTCCCTGATTGCCCGCTCTATATTATCGACGCTGATCCCACCGGCTAAAAAAAACTCCCTGTCTATCCCCTGAATCAGATCCCAGTTAAAATGTTCCCCGGTTCCTCCCGGAAGCGTCTGGGAATAGGTATCCAATAAAAGCCACCGGCATTTCGTCTCACCTATTTTCTTAAAATCCTCCGCTCCCCTGATCCGGAAAGCCTTGATACATCTTTCCTGCGGATCGTCGATTCCTTGTTGGATCAGGCTTTCAAACAGTGCCTCCTCATATGCCGCATCCTCATCCCCGTGCAGTTGCAGATAATCTACCGTCCCGCTAACCAGCGATTCCGTCAGCAGTTCAATTTCCTGTCTGACATAGACTCCCACCCTCTTTATCCGGGGATCCAACTCCTTTGCAAGCATGGCGGCTGTTTCCGGACTGACCTTTCGTCTGGTGTCAGCATACACAAACCCGATATAATCCGGAAGATATTGGTTTACATAATATACATCCTCTATCCGTCTGATTCCGCAGATCTTAATCTTTACCATAATATTATCCCCCATGCCTTTCCGTACCCTGCGAATTTATGACATTCCGTCTCATGGCATACGCGTAAATTCCCTGACAACTGCCGCCCTGTCCTGCGCCCGCATCAATGTCTCTCCGATCAATACGGCATTCACGCCTTCCCTGTACAGTTGCACAACCTGTTCCTTCTCTTTGATACCGCTCTCCGCCACAAAGATGGTTCCCTCCGGCACAAGCCTTCTCAGTTCCTGACTATGACCAATGTCCACAGAAAAATCTTTCAGATTACGGTTATTCACGCCGATGATCCCTGCACCCGCTTTCACTGCCATCCCTATCTCTGCTTCATCATGGGTCTCTACCAGTGCAGAAAGCCCCAATCTGTGCGCCAGATCCAGATATTCCGTTAACCTATCCTGATCCAGGATGGCACAGATCAGCAGGCATGCGTCCGCTCCCAGCGCCTTCGTCTCATAGATCTGGTATTCATCCACAATAAAATCTTTTCTTAGGATCGGAATGGACACTTCCTTTCTGATCTCCCGCAGATATTCATTGCTTCCCATAAAATAATAAGGCTCCGTCAGCACAGAGATTGCGCTGGCTCCCCCTCGTTCATAATCCTTGGCAATCTCGACATAGGGAAATTCCTCTGCTATGACGCCTTTCGACGGGGAAGCTTTTTTCACTTCACAGATCAGATGGATCCCCTCTCCCGACAGGACTTCTCTAAATGAATATACACCTTCGGCTTTCGGTCTGCCACATCCGTTTCCGTCGGCATTTTCAGCCTGCCTCATCATCTCTTCCAGAGATACCGACTTTTTCTGTTCCGCCACACGTTCTCTGGTCCGCTCTGCTATTTCTGCCAAGATATCTTTCATTATTTTCCTCTCTTCCTCGTTCTATATGGTCTGCCTACAGACAATCCTGCTACATTTACTTAACAAACTTCCATATGCGGACCTGCACAAAAAAATCCCTGCCTAAGTAAAACTCAGGCAAGGACGATATAACTCCATATATACCGCGGTACCACCTTGCTTTGTGGAATCCACACTCTCACGAAATACTTAATATCCGAAGGATCTCAAATTGATCCGATCTGATTGATGATAAATTCGGATTTTCATATTCCCGGCAACTCACGTATGCCCTCACGTCATGGAATACTAGGCTGAATCGCTTTTGACCATGCCCTCCGCGGTCCATTTAATGAATTGCTCTCTATGGGTTCTCAGCATCCCCACTCTCTGTAAGCGCATCTTTCATTTTTATCTCCGCATCAACGGTTTCATAAATATTCTGTTTTCTAACCATTACTATAAAACAATTACAGCAGTCTGTCAATGCCTTATTGCAGTAAAACCCCATAATTCCCCGGAAGGAGCTGTGGCTAATATACCACTTTTGCGCTCTCCGGCAAACCTTTTCCAAAGAATCCATTTTTCTCCAATGGAAGGAACATTTCTTTCATCATTTAAAAAATTGTAAAACATTATAAAATCATAGAACACCACATATGAAAAAAGCAGATTCCGAACCGTCAGGAACTTGAATGAAAATCCTCAAAATCATCAATAATAACACTATCTGTATCGTAATTGAAAATCAAGGAGAAATCTATATGAAAGATAAAATTTTTGGCGTATTACAGCGTGTCGGACGTTCCTTTATGCTTCCGATCGCTCTGCTGCCGGTTGCAGGTCTTCTGCTCGGAATAGGAAGTTCCTTCACAAACCCTACCACGATTGAGACCTACAAACTTGGCGGCATCATCTACGAAGGCGGCATATTCTACACCATCCTGGACATCATGAGCAAAACCGGAAGCGCCGTCTTTGACAACCTTGCCCTGTTATTCGCCATGGGCGTTGCCATAGGTATGGCAAAAAAAGAAAAAGAAGTAGCGGCTCTTTCGGGAGCGCTCGCTTACATTGTAATGAATACTGCCATCAGCGTCCTCATCATGGCAAAGGGCGGTGTTGAAGCAATGACGGAAAACTCAACTACAACGGCTCTCGGAATCACTACCCTGCAAATGGGCGTTTTCGGAGGTATCATAGTAGGACTCGGCGTCGCCTCGCTGCACAATAGGTACTACAAAATCGAACTTCCACAGGTGCTTTCGTTTTTCGGCGGAACGAGATTTGTGCCCATCATCTCTACGGTAGTTTATCTGATCGTCGGCATCGTAATGTTTTATCTGTGGCCCTTTGTACAGATCGGTATTTCCAAACTTGGGGGACTGGTTTTAAGTTCCGGATATATCGGGACTTGGATCTACGGAATCCTGGAACGTGCACTGATCCCGTTCGGTCTGCACCACGTATTCTATATGCCATTCTGGCAGACGGAGCTTGGCGGTTCCATGATCATCGACGGCAACGTTATTACGGGAGCGCAGAATATTTTCTTTGCAGAGCTTGCTTCCAAATCCACAGACGTCTTTTCTGTTTCGGCGACAAGATTTATGTCGGGCAAATTCCCGTTCATGATCTTCGGTCTGCCTGCAGCCGCATTTGCAATGTACAAGACGGCCCGTCCAGGAAAGAAAAAGACCGCCGGCGGTCTGCTGCTTTCAGCAGCCCTTACCTCAATGCTTACGGGAATTACCGAACCGCTTGAATTTACCTTTATTTTTGTGGCGCCGCTTATGTACGGCGTACACTGCATCCTTGCGGGGCTGTCCTATATGCTTATGCATATCTTCAACGTCGGCGTGGGAATGACTTTTTCCGGCGGCATTATCGACCTGACCCTGTTCGGAATTTTACAGGGCAATCACAAAACCAACTGGATATGGATCGTAATCATCGGTCTGATATATGCAGTTGTGTACTATTTTGTATTCTATTTTATGATAACGAAATTGAATCTTGCTACTCCGGGACGAGAAGCGGACGATGTGGAGACGAAGCTTTACCGCAGAAGCGACGTTGAGGCGGCGAAATCCGGCAAATCCTCAGGAGGTTCCGGGGACGTCACAAGCGCCCTGATCCTGAAAGGACTTGGCGGAAAGGCAAATCTTTCCGACATAGACTGCTGCGCCACAAGGCTCAGGATCACCGTAAACGATATCGAAAAAGTTTCTGACAGTATGCTGAAAGAAAGCGGCGCGTCCGGAGTCATCCACAAGGGCAACGGCGTACAGGTTATCTATGGGCCAAGGGTTTCTGTGGTGAAATCAAATCTGGAAACATTTATGGATTCACCCGATTCAGACGACCTTGACAGTATTCTTGGAAATTCGTCTCCCGAAATCGCTGCGGACACTTCACAATCGAAAGAAAAATCGCAACAAAAGGAAACGTCAGCTACGAAAAACAGCGGCCCAGTTGTGATGTATTCCCACCTTAACGGCACGGTTGTAAGCCTTGAAAACGTGGAAGACGATGTTTTTTCCCAGAAAATACTGGGCGAGGGAATTGCTGTCGAGCCATCCGAGGGCAGGCTTTACGCTCCCTGCGATGGAAAAATAAATTCCATTTTTGATACAAAACACGCAGTAACCATTCAGTCGGCTGACGGGGCAGACGTGCTGCTGCACATTGGCATAGATACCGTGAAACTCGGCGGAAAACATTTTGAATCCCACATTTCGGACGGTCAGGAAATCAAAAAAGGCGACCTGCTGGTCACCTTTGATATCGACGCAATCAAAGCCGAAGGATACAAACTCACCACTCCGCTTATCATTGGAAACACGGATGACTATTCTTCATTTTCACCTGCCACGCAGGGGAACATTTCAGCGGGTGACGTAATATTACGCATGACGTAATATTACGCACGACGTGATATTACGCACAGCGTAATACTAAAAATAAATTAGCGTCAATACACTAAGTTAATATGGTTGACTTTACTCATTGCTCGCGGAAATAAATCGTGAGCAATGAGTACTATCATTTAAAATAAATAATAAGCCCATGCCGCATCCGACCATGATTTAATCATCAATATCTACCTCATGTACCGTACCACCCGTAGCTTCCATCTGTGCCACAGAGTTTCTAAGTCTGGTCATATTTTCCTGCGAATAAAACGGATCCACAGATACTTCAAATGGTATACGCCTCTCTCGTCCCAACTTTTTAAGAGGGTAAAATTTTTTATCTATGAGGAAGCACACCACGCCACCCACAAGATAACACAAAAGATCCGCCGGATCAAAAGTCCCTCCGACAATCGTCGAAAACGGCTCCGGAAGTATCCCCGACAATCCGGTAAGCTGCACCGCTTCCACGCAAAATGCAAAAAGCGTAACCGGTATTGAGAGCCAGCGCATGCGCGAGACAACCACCCTCGCCAGAAAATATACGCAGATCACCGCCAGTACATCTCCAAGATACGGACGTACAATTCTGTCATGTACATACAGCGCAATCCATATTTCCAATCCCAGTAACGCGGCAAAGATCAGCCCACTTAACAGCCTTTTTTTCATATGTACTCTCCTAAATAACGCCGTTTTCCGTTCTTTTATTCATATCCCGAATCGCTTTTGTGTTCCCGCTGTCTCTCAGTCCAAGGTTTATGAATATTTATAAATCCTTGTCCATAGGATAATTAATACTATGTTTTTTTGATAAGTTTCTTTTTTAGCAGGCTATGTTGAATTTCAAGCCATGCTATTTCAGCAAATATTACGATCAAAAATACAACCATCTGAAACACGGTGTTATCAAATTTTTCAATAAAATATATAAAGACAGACATTGTTACAAACAAAGCACATCCATATATTATCAAATTTCTTCCATGTTTATGATTCCATTCTGCCATATCAGTAAGTTCATCTTCTCTTGGAGGGACTTCTCCTGTATTCAATGCAACTGGAACTTTAGACCGAAACTGATTTACACCAAGCACTATAAAAATAAGCGAAACAAGTGAAGAAATTACCAGATAAATAATGGTACCTGCCATAACTTCATTGACCTCCAAAATTCGATTTGTATATAACCATACCACAGAACATGCAGATCTAAAACAGAATTTTTATTCATTGTATTTAACCGGGAACACGAAGCCGAATTGGGACTTATTCAATAGGATCATAATTCCAACTTATTCCAGTACAAATTCCCAGCTCAGGGTACCTGTGTCATATTCCTCTTTCAGAGATACAACACTATCTCCGTAGGTTCCATACTCACATACCACTGTCAGCTTTCTATCTGCCTCATCATATTCGTAGCTGTATGTATCCTGCGAGAGGCATTTGTTCGAAAAATAGCTTTCGTCTATTTCTCCAACTTTTCTTACGATAATTCCATTCTTCTGGTAAACATTAAAATAGGTATTCTCAAATGTTTTCTCTAAAATACGGACATGTTCCAACGTCTCTGTAAAAAGGACCTCCCTACCGTCCGGCAGAACGATCTGCTCTACCTCTACCCTATTTTTCATATCTCTATAAACAGAATAGGGAATAGCCCCTACATATAAGATAATCACTACAAGAGCAAATATCATATAAATTTTTCGTTTCCTGCTTTTAGGCTGACCCTTCCACATATACAAAAAACCAATATATAATACTGCTATAGTAAACTCACTTAGGTACTGCCTATCCCATATATATCCGAATAGGAAGAGATCGCTTTCCATATGCTTCAGATACCAACCCAAACCCAAAAGTGCTATTATGACAATGACATACACCCAAAAGCCCACTGTCAGTACCGATCTGTCCTTTTCCTGAGATACAGCAGCTTCCTTCTCTGACACTGGTGACAATCCTTCCTCATTTTCTGTACTCATACTAATAACCATGCCTTTCCGTAACCTGCGAATTCTCGACAACGAAAAGCATAAGCTTTTTGTTGTATGCTGCCGCAGGTACAACATTTGCAAAACGAATTTATTCGTTTTTAATCCTCCATGTCGCAGCTCAGCTGCAACTTAAATAGAAATGAAAATCTCCATACATGAAAGGCTACGGATCATTATTACTTGTTTGAATTATAATCATAAAAATCCGCCGTTTCCCTGTTCCGGTATTCATGCTTTTCATAATAGCCGATCAGTCCGCCATCCTCATCCCGAAGGGCGATCATATAAACATCTTTATTCTCTTTTTCGTTGTAAAAAGTATATATCCGGTTATTCTCCGCACTTTCCCCAAACCATTGTACCACCTGTTTGATTTTCTCATTACTGGACGGGCTATGGCAGTCAAGCAGCGATTTCCCTACCAGCGCGTATCCGCCTCTTTTTTGATACCTCTCTGCCGCCGCAGGATTCATATACACAATTTCATGGGAAAGATCACATATCACCACAGCTGCGGTATCCATGTCTATAACACTTTTAAAAAATTTTGAAAGTTCCATAAAATAAACCTGCCTTTCTCTCTTAGTTTGATCAATATACCATGTCAGCAGGAAATCAAGCGCGAACGCAGTGAGCATTTGATTTCACCTGACATGGTAGCAATCTGCAAAGCAGATTTTAAGCGCGACAGCGCGACAGACGCGCAGCGGCTGGATTCTTGAGCTTATTGTATCATGTCCTCAGTAACGGCGCAAATATTCCTCCTCATAGGAAAACTGGATACCATGATCCAGCCGCAGAGGATTATCCATACGGACATAAACACCCTCATCAGATATTTTAACATAAATTCTGGGACTTCCATCAGAAGTATAAAATTTTTCATTGAGTTCTGAGTAATCCGATATTCCCAGATATTCAGCAACTTCCCGGGAAAAAGCGTCATCCGGTCTGCCCCAATCGGAAATATAACATCCTTCACTCATCTGCATATAAGAATCGGAAGTTCTGTCTACTCCGTCTGCCATCATGGCAGTACCAACACAGCTTGATATCGTCTGAAGGTGTAATTGATCGTGTTCAGCTCTGCTACGGAACGCATACTCTCCAAACTGGATGACCAGCGTCTTTATCAATACCATGATACAAAGAAGAACCATGCCGGAAACGATTCCGTTTTCAACGGGCACTCTTTCCTTCCGGCTGTCGTCAATTTCCACATCATCCCTGTATCTTTGCCTATTTCCCTGTCGGTAAAACATAAATGCAGATATGCCCCAGAAAGAGTCAAACAGCAGCATGATACATAGTAAAAATACCGCTAAATCTCCATCAAACTGATACCAGCGGATAATATACCGGACATTCCAGACATTGGCAAGCAGAAAAACAGCTGCGTAAAAGAAAACCAGAACCTTTCTGCCCACATTCTTTATCTCCGGGCAGGATTTTCCGCTTACACGCGGAACATTCCTCAGATCGTCGCCATAATCTTCTTTTTTATTCGGGATCTCATATCCATATGCCTTTAACCTGCGAATATAACAGAATCCAGACAACAAATTTAATCCTGCAAATAAAAATAAACCGCCACCCACATAAAATCCCAATAATGTTATCAATGCTATAACAACCGCTCCCCCCACTTCTGCCAGCATGCAAATCACTCCTGTCAAAAACAGGAAAGCGGAAACAATGGTTGTAACCAGTAGTATTTTAATGGTTCTTTCATCATACTTTATTTTCATCCTACACTCGGAAGATTTATGAAGCAGCAATCCCATCAGTGCCAGTATACGTATCATTCGGTGTTTTCCTCGCATAACTTCTCTATGATTGAAAAGCTTTTATTTTTCAATCTTCTTTTCAGTAACCGTTTTTGTTTGACCCATGACAAATATTTTTTCCTCATTTTTTACGACATTTTCTACGACATTTGTTTTACTATTTGCCTCGCTGATCTCCTTTAAGGCATCGCATAGCATCATATGTTGTGATTGTAACGCACTGTACTTATTTGATTATATCACTACAATTCTCCATTTACTATAAAAATATAAGGCATGGCGACCGCCACGCCCCACATTACTCATAGCTTAGGTCAATCTAATTCCCGATAAACTTGAATTTGCGCGAGAGACTGTATTATGTACGATTCCTAATATGTTTCCATTTGTCCACATAGCATATTATAAAACCCAAATCGCTCATAAAACGGCTTCAAGCATTCTTCATAAACCACTGAAATCATGTAGATACGCTTTTCCTTCAGATATTCAATCATTTTATCCATCAGGTCTGTGCCAATCCCTTTGCCTTGGTAATCCGGACAAACCATTAAATCCTGAATATAAGCATCTGTTACCCCATTTGATACACTATCAATATACCCAATCAGTTTATCATCTTCATAAACTGCAATATGGTAATACGATGTCATCAAAGGGTTTTTATACTCTCTTTCCATCCTGTTCCAGCCCACAGATTCACGCAAATCCGCCAATGCTTTTACAGACACTTTTTCGTTGAATTTGTACATCATTATTTTTTCCTCATCGTGGAATATTTATATCGTTAAAATCCGATTTTCCTCTCTGTTCATTTTCCTGCAAATTGAAAACTCCGCTTACGAATGTATCCTATTCTTAATACGCAAACAAGCCTCTATATGCATGATCCAGTGCCTTGATAACGGCATCTGAATTAACCCGCGAACGTCTTTATTACACCAATAATCTATCAACCAAAATGCATTTTCATCTGTACTTACTACATTCAAAGATTTTAAATATTCTCTTCTTCCTTCTGGTATTTTTCTTTTCAATTCGTCGTAGGACAATCCCGAAACTATCTTCTCGGTACTTTCTTTTACTTCAACGATGTAGGAATATAGTTCTTTCAGATTAAGCTGTTTTGAAAAGTCTGCAATCTGTTGTTTTACAAGTTCATTTCCTGTTGTAATTATTGGTGAATTGATACGTACTTGATAATTACCTGTAAAAAAAACTTGTTCATCCTCACTTATCAAAGTATGCGCGACTATATCTTCAATACGAAAGATATGCCAAATAGAATAGGCAATCGTTTTACTATGATAACCGTCTGCGTTTATAAAAGGAATTGCATCAAAATCCTCCCTGTGCAATTCCTCTTTCAAAGATATCAAGATTTGCATTAACTGATTCCGTAAATCAAACAAAGTATCAATACCCACTTCATAGGTATCTTTCTTCCTAATCTGTGTTTGCATTGTTTTATTAAGTCCAGACCATTCCTTATTCATAGGCAATCGCTTTCCGAATTATATATAATACATAAGCGGGACTATAAGCCGGGTTATGTCATAGCCGGCAATGCCGGCCGGGATGATCATCTATCTGGTCCTGCTGTTACCAGCAGGCTCAAGCGACCTACCTGAAGACAGGCCGGGCAAGCCTGTCGTCTTCTGTTTGGTCTTGCTTCGGATGGGGTTTACAGAGCCCCGGCTGTTACCAGCCGGGCGGTGGTCTCTTACACCGCCTTTCCACCATTACCGCTTGCGCGGCTGTATATTTCTGTTGCACTAGCCTTGGAGTCGCCTCCACCGGACGTTATCCGGCATCCTGCCCTGCGAAGCCCGGACTTTCCTCACGGGGATTCCCCGCGCGACCATCCGTCCCACTTATGTAATTATATCTCCTGTTTTTAACCTTAAAATCATTAAATGCTGAATTCTTATAATTCTTTAACCATATAGCCGCAAGTGAATGGAAAAAAATCAAATTTTTTAGTTCCTGTATGTATAAATCCATGGCTTTCATACCACTTTCGCAAAATTTGATTTTCTTCAACTATTCCAATATTCATTTTTTTGCAATGCATATCCCGCGCATTATCAAAAGCACTTGCTAATAATGTTTCCCCCAACTTTTTGTGCCTATATTCCGGAAGAACACACAAATTATTTAACTCGCATTCATGGTTATCCTGTTGCAGCAGGGAATAATATCCTATGATTCTATCATTTTCATAGTATGCATACATAAGTCGATGCTCATCGGTCAACTGCCAATCTAAGCGTTCGGCTGTTGTTGCAAAAGCAGTAAATCTTGGCGCATTTTCTTCTGTGAACCCAAAATCGCTTGCAACTGTACTAAAACTTTTTCGAATTACATCTACGCATTGTTCAATGTCATTTTTGTCGATTTCTTTTATCATATTTAAGACCTCGTCAAAATCAGATAATCGAATTAGTATTTAACTATACTTCAAAATTTGTTTTTATACGTTGAAACAGGACCCGCCTACAAACTCCCTTACAATAGAGTTGTTGGGAAGATTCTCGCTGCTCACACCCAGAAAATATTCCAGAAATTTCAACAGCCTCTTCGCTTCATAATACTCAGGATCTTCCTTCTTCACAGAGTATAACAACGGCTCCGCGAACTGCTTGAGTACCGCCAGTTCATAGATCAGCGCCGAGTTAAACATTGCATCCGCGCTTTCCTGGAAGGGAAAAATATTCTCCTCCTCGCCGCGTCTCACCGAAGGCCACATCCGGATCGTCCTTGTGGCAGAAGCGCCTCTCGTCCTTGCATCTCTCACCATCCGTCTGATCAGCCTTCCGTCCGTAGTGGGGATTCTGTTATGTTCGTCCACATTCAGGCTCGTAAGCGCGCTGATATAGATCTTAAACTTACTTTCTGCCGGAAGGGATAAAGACATCTTATCATTTAACGCATGGATGCCCTCGATCACAAGGATATCCTCCGGACCCAAAGTCTTATAATTGCCCTTATACTCCCTTGCTCCGATCTTGAAGTTAAAGGACGGCAGTTCCACTGTCTCACCAGCCAGCAGCCTTGTCATATCCTGATTAAAGAGCGTCGTATCGATGGCTTCCAGACATTCAAAATTATAATCGCCATTCTCATCCTTCGGCGTATCCTCCCGGTTGACAAAGTAATCATCCACCGCGATTGGATGCGGTTTGAGTCCATAGGAAGCAAGCTGCACGGATAATCGATGGGAAAATGTCGTCTTACCGGAGGAAGAAGGTCCCGCGATCATGACAAACTTCACGCCTTCACGTTCTACGATCTCCTTGGCGATCTCTGCGATCCTGCGCTCCTGCAGAGCCTCCTGCAATAAAATGATATCGTTCAGACCGCCTTCACATATCCTGTCATTCAGATCGCCCACCGTATCGATGCCAAGCTTCTCGCCCCAGTCTGTCCCTTTCCTCAGCGTCTCAAACAGCTTTTCTCTGGAAGCCAGAGGCTTTACTGTCAACGGATCGCTCATTTCCGGCAGCATCAGCATAAATCCATTATTGAAGGGCAGCAGTTCAAACTCCCTGATATATCCCGCATTCGGCAGCATATAACCATAATAATAATCATGATAGCCATCTATCTCATAGATATTGACCTGGGAACCACGGCGGTATCGGAACAGTTTATCTTTATCAGCCATACCCGCTCTGGCAAAAATCTCCCGTGCCTCATCAGTGTTCACGGAATATTTATTGATCTTTGTTTTCGCCGCAACCAGTTCCTGCATGCGCGCTTTTACTTTATCAATAAAGCCCTGATCGACCATCAGTCCGCCTTTAGGACTGACATAGTATCCGTTACCGATGGTATATTCCACCTTGACCTGTTTTACTTTGGAAGCACCTTTTTCCTCTGCCTCCAAAATATCCGCAACAGCCTTGACCATGGTCAGGATCGCCGTACGCACATAGGTCTTATGTCCGATGGATTCCCTTCTGGTAATCAGCCTGACCACGGCATCCTTTTCTACAGTTTTTGATAATTCACGGATCTTATCATCCTCCATAACCACTGCGATCAGACCGTCATGCTTCGCCTGATATTCCTCTGCGACCTCCTCATATGTGATTCCCTTTGGATATTCCTTCTTTTCACCCTCGATCGTCAGTATCACCTTATCCATGCTTCAACTGTCCTTTCTTTTCTCTATTTTTATATGTACGTATATTCCCACTTTATTTACTACTGCCAAATCCGCTTCAACTGAAATTTATATTTCACATGGTTTTATACCACAATAAACGGTTCCTTCTGGGATGCGCACACCACGGTCATCTCCGGCATATTTTTTAAGATAAACTGTTTCATATACGACAGAAATATCTTTTCGATCCCATAATGTCCCGCGTCGATAATGCCCAGTCCCCTTGCCACAGAGTCGATTCCATCATGATGATCGATATCTCCCGTGATCAGGACATCTGCTCCCGCCTTTAAAGCATAGCCGCTTCTCTTTTTGCCGGAACCCGGCGAGATTGCGGCAACGCGTACCCTCATATCGGGATCACCATAGACCCTGACCGAATCAATCAAAAAGACTTCTTTGACCAGTTCCGCACATTCCCGCAGACTCATCTCCTGTGGCAGACGACCTGCCCTGCCCACGCCTTCCTTGGACAATGTATCTTCATATGTAACATCCAGTACCGTCCTGTCAATCAGCTCCAATCGATCCGCCGCCTCATCCGCCATACCGATCACATCAAAATTGGTATGCATCGCATAACAGCATACATCCGCCTGTATCAGCTTAAATAATCTCCTGCCCACGATATCATCTTCCGTCAAGCTTGAAATATGCGGAAAAATCAGTGGGTGATGGGTTAGAAGCAGATCCGTATCGGAAAGCACTGCTTCCTCCACAACATCATCCGTTGCATCTACAGAAAGCAGTATCTTTTCAATCTCTTTCTTCTTCCTGCCGCACATCAGTCCGCTATTGTCCCAGCTTTCCGCAAAGGATGGCGGAGACAACGCTTCCAGCCGCCTGATCACTTCCTCCAACTGCATATCGACACCTTTCCCTTTCTTATCTGCCCAAAAGAATTATGTAAACTGAGCAAATCTGTTTCACGCATAATATGATAATGCAGCCTCGATTCTTCGCTGCTTTTCCTGCAACTCCGATAACCTCAGCTTCTGCCGTTCGCCTGCAGCCGCATCCCGCTCCTCCCCGATTGCTTTCTGAAGCCCGGAAAGGATATCACAGGTTACCGTCCGCTCATGCAGCAGCCATTCATATAAGACCGGATGACGCCCTTCTAATAATAATCTCCCATATGCGTCATAAATATCCTGACGATCTTCCGCCGGTTTCACCATCTCCTCCTGCCAGACCGCCCGCAGCATCGGATAATATTTGCCATCCTCTTTCACCATATCCTCTTTCGAAATGACATATCCATGCTGTCTTAAAAAGCTTCGTACCAAAAACAGCTCAGACTGCGGTTGTAATATGATCTGCTTCATGGCTTTTGCCTTCTCCGGCGCATCCTCTAAAATATGGCATATCAGCGCGCCACCCATACCGGCACAGATCATGCCGTCTG
>CAMWKA010000018.1 GCA_947174725.1 uncultured Lachnospiraceae bacterium
ACCCGCTGCGAAGCGGGGAATGTGTGGCGCAGAGGACAAAGCTGATTGAAGCCAATTTAAAGCTTTTGCAGCAGTAATCGTTACTCCTGGTATCCCGTGTGCAAAAATTGTTTTCATAATTTTGTGCAATTTGTTTTGTGAATAATGACTGATATAACTTGCTAAAGAGAGGAATATATAGTAATATTTTATATATGGGCTTTTTAATGCCGATGCAAAGGGATAGATTAGGAGTTGCACATGTCAGATTATAAAAAGGTGTTGGTAAAGGGGATAGGGCTGATGCTATGTATAACGGCACTTGGCGCATGTACATCGGCAGAAGGAACGCCGGGGACATCTGATAAGGAGACGGAAGCGGCGGTGTATTCCTGGGAGGAAGCAGATGTCTATGAGGCAGAGGATGGCGCTCTGCTGGGCGGCGCTTCGATAGAGAGTGGTACGCAGGGTTATAAAGGTACAGGTTATGTGGCCGGACTTGCGAATGAAGGCGACGGTGTCAGCCTGACGATTACGGTGGCGGAAACGGGATTTTATGACTTGAATTTTATCAGTGCAAGTCAGGGCGGAGATTATAAAGAAAACTATGTTTTGATTGACGGGGAAAGCGCAGGAACGGTAAGCGTACAGTCTGGAACATTTACAGATTCCATTCTGCAGCGTGTGTATCTGGAAAGCGGTACGCATGAGATCAGTATAACCAAGTACTGGGGATGGATCATGCTGGATAGGGTGTTGGTAAAGCAATCTGATGAACTGGCTGCCGATCTGTATCAGGTATCGCCGAAGCTTGTGAATCCAAATGCCACAGAAAACGCACAGCGTCTGTTCAGTTATATGTGCGATATCTATGGAACACAGATTCTTTCAGGACAGTATTGTGATGATGGTATGTATGGCATAGAGAATGCCGCTATCTGGAAGGCGACCGGTGGTGAATATCCGGCAGTGTTGGGACTTGACTTCATTGAGGCGTCTCCTTCCCGCGTTGCTTATGGTTCACAAAATTATGCGACGCAGTATGCCATTGATTACTGGAATGAGGGTGGAATCGTTACCTTTTGCTGGCATTGGAACGCGCCGGAGAAGTATATCACAGGTCAGTGGTACAGCGCTTTTTATACGGACCATACCAATATTGACCTTGCAAAGATTATGAATGGAGAAGATCAGGAAGGATACGATCTTCTGATGAGAGACATCGATGCCATCGCAAAAGAACTGCAGACATTGCAGGATGCAGGTGTGCCGGTACTTTGGAGACCGCTGCATGAGGCGTCCGGCGGATGGTTCTGGTGGGGAGCGTCAGGACCGGAGGCTTATAAGGAGCTTTATATTTTATTATATGATAAATTGACCAATGAATATGGTTTGAATAATCTGATCTGGATCTGGAATGGTCAGGATGCGGAGTGGTATCCGGGGGATGAATATGTGGATATCATAGGCGAGGATATTTATCCGGGTGAACGCGTATATACCTCTCAGGCAGATACTTTCTTTAAAGCGGCGGATTGTACTGAGAGCAATAAGATGATTGTGATGTCGGAAAATGGCTGCCTTTTTGATCCGGCGCTTGCGGAGCGTGATGGCGCCATGTGGGGATTCTTCTGTACATGGCAGGGTGAGTTTGTTTTAAAGAATGACGCGTTAAATGCTCTTTCTGAGCAATATACGGAAGAGAGCATGGTGCGGCAGGTTTATGGGGATGAAAGAGTGATTACCAGATCAGAATTGCCGGATCTGTTGAATTATCCCATACGGACGAATTAGGGCACAAATCGCAGGTTATGGAAAGGCATGGTTATTAGTGTGAGAAGAACTTCTAATCACTTGCAACAAAGGTTGCTTTGCGTTTTTCATTCTTAATCGAGGTGGCATAGGGGATTATATGGGAGATTTTTTCTCATCAGAGGGACCGTTGATCGGATTTCTGCAAAAAATAGGGATGCTGATCGTTTTAAGCGTATTGTTTATCCTGTGCAGTCTGCCGGTAGTTACGATGGGCGCGGCGGCCTCCGCATTGTATTACGCGGTTGCAAAATCCATCCGCAGGGAACGGGGTTATCCCACAAAAGAATTTTTCAAGGCTTTTAAAAGAAATCTCAAAAATGGTACAGTCCTGACAGTTATTTTTGGCGGGATTGCAGCATTGATATTATATAATAGGGAAGTACTCTGGCAGGCGTCTGCGGGAGAATCGGGAACGCTCTCCCGGATCATGATGGGCAGTCCGGATGGCGGGGCGCTGACATTGTACATTATCTATGACGGGATACTGATTTTTCTGGCGATGCTGGCAGTA
This sequence comes from uncultured Lachnospiraceae bacterium, assembly GCA_947174725.1. Lineage (GTDB taxonomy): Bacteria > Bacillota > Clostridia > Lachnospirales > Lachnospiraceae > NK4A136. Next base: position 2,306 of record CAMWKA010000018.1, read on the forward strand.
TATCTGTTCCCGGTATTATCGCGGTTTGCGATGAAACTTTCGGATATTGTAAAACTTTCCTTTGTGATGTCTTTGCGGTTTTTCTATTTTACGATACCATTGATAGTAGGAATCGGCATATTGCTTTATCTTCAATGGAAAGTGCTGCCGATGCCGACGGCACTGCTGTTACCCGGCGGATGGACTTACATTTCCTCTTTTCCGCTGGAAAAGGCAATGAAGAAATATATACCGGCTCCCAAAGAGGGAGAAGACGCATGGTATCTGGAGTGAATATACACGAAAGCGGTGCTTATTTATGGCGTGAAAGGCGCGCCAAATTATGGTATAAATAATCAGCTTGCGAAAGGAGTGCGGATAAATGGCAGGAAAGCATCTGAATAGAAGGTTCTACAGAAAGGTGGTTTCGATAGCGTTGTGTGTGACGATGCTGTCGGGGACATTCTTTTATCATGGCATGGATGTTGATGCTAAAACGGACCTTACACTGGATGATTACCGTGAAGAGGCCAGTACATATTCTGTAACCGGAGACGTCCCCGGTTATACAGAGTATCTGAATGTTCATGAGCAAGTCTTTCCTGAAGATGTGATTGAGATCGATGCTGCTGATTTCTGCCATTATGAGGATCGTGACGGCGTGGCAGAACCGGATGTTTATACAAATTATGAAGGTATGGAAGGTGACAGCGTTTTAACGACAGAGTCCGCCTTGATTGAATTTGATTTTGAAGTTGCAACCAGCGGTTATTATGACCTCTCTTTGCTGTACTATCCTGTAGAAGGAAAAAGTTCTGAGATCCAGCGTTCCTTTTTCATTGACGGCGCGCTGCCTTATGGGGAACTCTCCCTGATCGAATTTTCCCGTGTCTGGACGACAAGTGTATATGATTATTATATCAATGCGGATGATATTGAGGTTGCGCGTTGGCCGAAGGATAATCAGGGCAATGATCTGAAGCCGACGGCGATTGAAGTTCCGGAATGGATAGAAAGCTATCTATTTGACAGCAACGGATATATTACGGATGAACTGAAAGTTTATCTTGAGGCAGGATCCCATACCTTATCGATCATGTCTTTAAGGGAGCCGATGCTGATAAGAAAAATTATTTTCAGCAATTCCGAAGACCCGGAACCTTATGCTGTTGTAAAAGCCAACTGGGACGCTATGGGTGCAGTGCAGACCACCGGACAGAATATCCGGATCGAAGCGGAGAATGCGGTAAAGACGTCTTCCCAGATGTTATATCCCAAACAGGATCAGTCTTCTCCTGCAGTTTATCCTTCCAGCGCAAAGGAACTGTTGAATAACAGTATCGGCGGCACCAACTGGCAGAATGCAGGACAGTGGGTCGAGTGGGAATTTGAAGTTCCGGAAACAGGATATTACAATATCAGCATGTATGATAAACAGAATTTCGTCCGGGGTATCTATGTTTCAAGAAAGATCATGATCGACGGAGAGATTCCCTTTGCGGAGATGAGTGATTACGGATTTGATTACGCTCAGAACTGGCGTCTGGATGTATTGTCTGACGATGAGGGTACGCCGTATCAGTTCTATCTGGAGAAAGGTACCCATACGATACGTATGGAGGTGGTACTGGGAGATTTCTCTGAAATTATCAGTACAGTACAGGATTCCGTACAGGATCTGAATGCTATTTACCGGCAAATCATCCGAATTACCGGCGTATCTCCTGATAAGTACCGGGATTATCAGATTGCCAGCTCACTGCCGGAACTACAGGGAGAGTTGGAGGAAGTCCGGGCAAAACTGGACAGCGCGATTGTGGAGCTGCAGGCGATTGCAGGCAGCAATACGGATAAGACAACAGTCCTGATCACTATGAGAGATCAGCTGGATGAGTTGATTTATGATCAGGAACGTTTTACGGAGGTTATTAACTCCTATAAGATCAATGTACGTGCCTGCGGTAACTGGATCACACAGGTCGTTACCCAGCCGCTGCAGATCGATAGGATCTATGTTTATTCTGACAGTTCGGAACCGAAGGTTACTGGTGCTTCATGGTTCAGCAGACTGGTTTATGAACTTAAAAGGTTATTTTATTCCTTTATTATTGATTATAACCAGATCGGCAATATTGCGGATAGCAATACGGAAGGAACTACGATTACCCTTTGGGTTGGTACAGGACGGGATCAGGCCAACGTCATTAAAAATCTGATAGATGAATCCTTTACAAGCACAACGAATATTAACGTAAACGTCCAGTTGGTGGATATGAGTACGCTTCTGAAGGCGTCGTTGGCGGGAGAGGGACCCGATGTGGCAATTCAGGTAGGTCCGACGCAGGTGGCTACGGCACAGGGTAATGCCACTATGGTAAGCGCCTCTAATGATACGCCGGTCAATTACGGTATCCGTAACGCGGTGTTAGATTTGAGGCAGTTTGAGGATTATGATGAGGTGGTTTCAAGATTCTCGGACAGCGCCCTTGTCCCATTTACCTACAATGGAGCGACCTATGCCCTACCGGATACGCAGACGTTCCTAATGATGTTTTATCGTAAGGATATTTTACAGGAGATCGGTCTGGAGGTACCCAGAACATGGGACGAAGTGAAAGTTGCCATGACGGTTCTTTCCAAGAACCAGATGGAATTTGGTATGCTGCCGGGAGAACAGGTATTTGCTATGTTTTTATTCCAAAATGGAGGAACCTACTATTCTCATGAGGGCATGGCATCGGCGTTAGATGAAGATGTTGCTGTTAATACATTTAAAGAATATTGTGAGTATTATACGGATTACAAACTGGATAAAGAGACCAGTGTGGAAGAACGTTTCCGTACAGGAGAATGTCCGATTATTATTGCCGACTATACCGTGTTCAATAATCTTGCGGTATCGGCGCCGGATATCGAGGGACTTTGGGACTTTACGGTGGTGCCCGGTATCATGCAGGAAGATGGTACGATCAATCATACCACCGGAAGTATCGGCGTTGCTGATATGATCATGGCGGATACGGAATATCCGGAAGAAAGCTGGGAGTTTTTAAAATGGTGGACATCAGCGGAGACCCAGACACTTTACGGACGGGAGATGGAGAGTCTGATGGGCGCTGCGGGACGTGTGGCGACTGCTAATGTTGAGGCATTAGGTAATCTGTCGTGGCAGGTGGACGCTTACGAGGCGCTGATGGAACAGTTTGAACAGGTGCAGGGCATCCCTCAGGTTCCGGGCGGATATTATACCTGGCGAAATGTGAACAATGCATTTTATTCCGTTACGACAGATACTAACACGGCGACGCCAAGAGAATCGCTGATGGAAAAAGTAGAGTATATCAATGCTGAGATTGATTATAAACGGGAAGAGCTTGGTCTTCCGATTTTGGAAGATTGAGAAAGGAGGGAATGGACTTGGCTGAGAAAACGCAGGAGTTAAATGATGTGAAGGCTGACGATAATAAGAAGGCGGCTGATGTCATGACAGAGAAGCCGGAAACAAAGGAAAACGAAATCTCAGAAGAGGCTCTGGCAGTTGCAAAGAAGCAGGCCACGCTTTCTTATCAGATCCGTCGTGCGAGATGGTCTTACGGTATGATGTCACCGTATTTTATCCTGTTTTTCTTCTTTACGGTACTACCGGTGGCGATGTCCATAGTACTCAGTTTCACCTATTTTAATATGTTGGAAATGCCAGAATGGGTGGGATGGAAAAACTATGTTAAACTGTTTTTGGATGACGACGTGTTTTTGATTTCCTTGAAAAATACCTTATTATTTGCAGTTGTTACCGGACCGGTCAGCTATTTCCTGTGTCTGTTGTTTGCATGGATCATCAATGAATTTAAGGGATGGCTTCGTTCTTTCCTGACATTGATTTTTTATGCCCCTTCCATCTGCGGTAATGCTTATCTGGTATGGAATCTGATCCTGACTGGTGACAGATACGGATATTTGAATGGTTTGTTATTAAAGTACGATATCATTAACGAGGCGATTTTATGGATGAAGACAGCAAAATGGATCATGCCGTGTCTGATCGTCGTACAACTCTGGCTGTCGCTTGGTACCGGTTTCCTTTCCTTTATCGCAGGTCTTCAGACGATTGATAAAAGTCTGTATGAAGCCGCAGCGCTGGACGGTGTCAAGAACCGTTGGCAGGAGTTATGGTATGTGACGCTTCCGGCGATGAAACCGCAGTTGATGTTTGGCGCGGTTATGCAGATCACACAGTCCTTTGCTGTTGCGGATATTTCCGTACAGCTGGCAGGTAATCCTTCTGTCAATTATGCCGGTGCAACTGTGGTAACGCACCTTTTGGATTACGGCAATACGCGATTTGAGATGGGTTATGCATCTGCGGTCGCGACGGTTCTGTTCCTTTTGATGGTTGGCACGAATAAGCTGGTACAGAGAATTTTAAGGAGGGTGGGCGAATAATGTCTAAGCAAGCAAAATCTGTAGATATTAAAACGTCTGACGCTAAAGTGTCTGACGCTAAAACATCTAACGCTAAACCGTCCGATACAAAAGTGTCCGACGCTAAAACATCTGACGCTAAACCGTCCGATACAAAAGTGTCCGACGCTAAAAAGTCTGACGGGGGGGTGTCTGCACCCGCTAAGATCAAGTTTAAGCGGCGCAGGCGTGAGAAGCAGTTAAACCGTTCCATGGCGGGTAATACATTATTATTTGCGTTGATGATCTTCTGCGGAGTATTTATGGCTCTGCCGTTGGTCATGATCATCAACAACTGCCTGAAACCGTTGGATGAGTTGTTCCAGTATCCGCCAAAGCTTTTTGTGAGAAATCCGACGCTGGAGAATTTTACGGACCTGTTTGTTTTGATGAATGATACATGGGTACCGTTTTCCAGATATATTTTAAATACGATCATTATTACAGCGGGCGGTATGGTAGGGCATGTTATATGCGCCTCTTTAGCAGCCTACCCGCTGGCAAAGCATAAATTCCCCGGAAAAGATCTCCTCTTTTCCATGGTAGTGCTTTCCATGATGTTTTCCTGGACGGTTACACAGATTCCCCAATATATGATCATTTCCTGGCTGGGTATCAATAATACTTATCTGGCGTTGATCCTGCCGGCATGGAGCTTTGGTATGGGTCTTTACCTGATGAAACAGTTTATGGAGCAGCTGCCGGATTCCCTGATGGAGTCGGCAAGGCTGGATGGTGCGAATGAGCTTACCATCTTCTGGAAGATCGTGATGCCGAATGTAAAACCGGCATGGCTTACACTGGCTATCTTCCAGTTTCAGCAGATGTGGTCCAATACAGGCGCGTTATTCCTGCGGGATGAGCAGTTAAAACCGCTGCAGTTTTCTTTGCAGCAGATCACCGCAGGCGGTACGGCACGTGCCGGAGCGGCAGCAGCAGTTACTTTTTTGATCGCAGCAGTACCGATCATATTTTTCCTGATCTGTCAGAGAAATGTGTTAGAGACGATGACGACTTCTGGTATGAAAGACTAAGTTAGGAAAGGAGTATGGCTATGAAGATAAAAGCATGGAAATCTGTACTTGCCGGAACACTGGCGGCTTTGGTGCTCAGTCTCTCATTCACGGGGAGCGTTTCGGCAGAAGATCTTCCGTACAATCCATATGCATATGATTACTGGGAAGATGTTGTACATACACCTGCAGCTTATGAACCCGCAGGTATGATCAGGGGCGGAGATTTGCTTTATAATGGGGAATCCATAGGAGCATTTATCAATCCGCAGGATCTTTGTAAATCCGAAGATGGCAATATCTATGTAGCGGACACAGGTAATCAGAGAATCGTTGTATTGAACCAGAATATGACAGAAGTCATAAATATTTATACAACCTTTGACAACAACGGTGCAGAAGACTCCTTTAATATGCCTACCGGTGTCTGTGTCTCATCAAAGAACTGGCTGTATATTGCGGATTCCATGAACCGTCGCGTTGTCATTCTGGATATTGCAACCGGCGAGCTGATGGGGATCGTGGAAAATCCGCAGTCTGATATTCTGGAGGCGGGATACGTGTTTACACCGTTGAAAGTATCTGTGGATTATGCAGACCGTGTTTATTGTATTGCGCAGAATATGTTTGAAGGCATCATGGTATTTGAAGCCAACGGTGAATTTACAGGATTTTTCGGAACGATAGAAGTACAGATATCGCTTTGGGAGAAGTTTTGGAGAAGGCTTGCGACGAAGGAGGAACGTTCCAAATCACAGCTTTTTATCCCGACAGAGTTTACTGGCATCGATGTAGATAGTGATGGTTTTGTCTATGCGACGAATATTGATTTAGAGGGACTACAGGCGGTACGTCGGCTGAATCCCAGAGGTGAGGACGTCATCAAGCAGGGTGAGAATGAGAACGTTGGCGGCGATCTTTGGATCGAAGGTTCTACGGATTATGCCGGACCTTCTCAGATCACGGATGTTGTTTACCGGGATAAAGGAATCTTCTCACTGCTTGACCGTAAGCGGGGCAGGATATTTACCTACGATCATGAGGGCAACCTTTTATACATTTTTGGCGGACTTGGAACGCAGATAGGTACCTTTATGGCGCCGGCAGCAATCGAGTCTGTGGGGAATCAGATCGTTGTTCTGGATTCCAACAGGGCGGCTATCTTCTGCTTTAATGAAACGGAATACGGCAGGCTGATCAATGAGGCAGTCAGACTCCGTTATGATGGTGATGAAACCCAGGCGGTAGAAATGTGGAGACAGGTATTGATTCTGAATGAGAATTTTGAGCTTGCCAATTCCGGTATCGGTAAGGCGTATCTGACAGCAAAGGACAATGAAACTGCGATGTATTATCTCAGGCTGGGCATGAACCGGGAATATTATTCGATTGCCTTTAAGAGATACCGCAATGATATCTTGAAAGCGAACCTGAACTATATTTTGACCGGTATGATGGTGATCATTATCGGATATCTGGTAGGATCTAAGATTGTTAAAAAGAAAAAGGGAATCCAGAAAGAGGAGGATATACTGAATGGATAAAAATATTTCCGAAGAAAACAGTTTTATAAAGAAGTATTTCTCCTCGGAGAAATGGAAGTATCTCTGGTATACGCTTTCGCATCCGATGGACGGATTTTATTGGATCCGCCGTAAAGATAAGGGCAGCGTTCCGATAGCGATTTTACTGGTGGTTTGTTTCTCTTTTTGTTTTTCATTAAACAGATATCTTGCCAGTTTTGTCGTTAATGATATCAATCCGAGATCTGTCAATTCCTTGTCGGAGCTGGGCGGCGTATTGCTCTTATATGTGCTGCTCTGTGTGGGAAACTGGTCGATCACCTGCCTGATGAACGGGGAAGGAAGGATGAAGGATATTTCCATCGCGGTAGGATATGCAACGCTGCCGTTGATCCTGACGTTCATTCCGGCAACGATCATCAGCCGCGCGATTGCAGCAGATGAAGAATCGTTTTACTATATGATCCTTGCGGTGGGCATTGCTTACGCAGTGATTTTACTTCTGATTGGTATTATGCAGGTGCATAATTATACCTTAGGCAAGACGCTGATTACACTGTTTTTAACTTTGATCGCCGTATTTATTATTATTTTCCTGATGCTTCTGCTGCTGAATCTGATCAGTCAGGTATATACATTCTTCTACAGTATTTACACGGAGCTGATTTTCAGGGCGTAGCCGAAGAACCGGGAATAAGCGGGATTTAAGATCTATATGGGATAAAGGAGAAGCATATGAAATTGCCAAATCCATTTGCTAAAAAAAGCCATATTACGGAAGAAGAGGACATTTATAAGGATAGATACGTCGAGGTTCCCAAGAAACAGAAAAAAAAGCTGGGAAAACCCGGCAAAATTCTTCTTGGAGTTCTGGGGATCGTTTTGGTCTGCGTATTGATCTGGCTGGTATATTATATTGTGCATTACCATAATTACAATGCGTACCGACAGTATCTTACGAGCTATGACTATGAGGAGGGAACCAGCTTTGTGCCGATCAGTGAGACTGCTCCTGATGTAGAGGGTATGGTTCTGGCAGCTGAAAACGAGTATCTGAAACTCTATACGAATGTTGAAACGGCTGAGATCGCGGTAGTGGATAAGCGGAGCGGTGTGATCACTTATTCTAATCCGGTTGATCTGGAAGATGATGCGATCGCTAACGAAACAAATAAGAATTATCTGAGATCCCAGTTTATACTGGATTATTATAACAGCGCGAAATCGCCGGGAAGTTTTGATTCTTATTCAGCGTCTGTTGATCTTGGGCAGGTAACTGTCAAGGCGATAGAGAATGGTATCCGTTACACTTATAAAGTCGGGACGGCAGCAAATGCGACAGGAATTGTTCCTAAGTATATACGGCCAAAGGTTCTGGAGGACGTGATCGATGCTCTGCCGGAAGAGGAGCAGGAGACTTGTGCAGGCTATTTCAGGGAGAGTACGACAGTAGCGGGATATATGGAACTGAAATCGTCTGTGGCGAGCTCTACCGCGATACTTGCCATCATTAATGATATGTTTGAACGCGCCGGATTTACCAGTGAGGATTATGTAGAGGAGCTTACCCAGGCGGGAATGGAGGAGCTGCTTTCTCCAAACTTTACCATTGAGATTGAGTACCGTTTAAACGGTGACGGGTTGGATGTATCTGTTCCGGTATGTTCCATCATGGAAGGCGGTGGCGCAAAGATCTACCGTATCCAGTTATTGAAATTTATGGGCGCGGCAGGCACTGATGAACAGGGATACATGGTTGTACCCAATGGTTCCGGTTCCATCATTAACTTTAATAACGGAAAGACCAATGTGGCTGATTACTCTCAGTATATTTACGGTATGGATCCTTTGTCACAGGAATATACCATCTTGGAGAATACCGAAAAGGCAAGACTTCCGCTGTTTGGTATTTCAAAGGAAAACAGTGATCTTCTGGTGACGATAGAGGATGGAGCTTCGATGGCGTTTATCACAGCTTCCGTCTCAGGAAAGGTCAACAGTTATAATTACGCGTATCCATCCTTTGTACTCCGTGGATTTGATACTTTATCCATGTTTGGTACCACAGGACAGTCTGCAGAACTTCCGGTATTGGAGAAGGACTGCTATGATGTAAACATGACGGCAAGATATACCTTTTTGGATGAGGACCACACAGGTTATTGCGGCATGGCCAATTATTATAGAGAACGATTGATAGCAGAAGGCGTCTTGACAGAGACTGTCAGTGACACGGAGCTTCCGTTCTACTATGATGTGATAGGCGGCGTAAAACTGACATCCCATGTTCTGGGTGTGCAGTATTTGAGCGTATTCCCGATGACCACATTTGAGGAAGCAGAGGCTATTTCCAATGATCTTGCAGCCAATGGAGTGGCGAATCAGGTCATGAATTTCCAAGGATGGTTTAATGGTGGTTATTATCATGATGTTCCGGACCGAATCCGCGTTACGCTGAAACTTGGCGGCAGATCGGGCTTAGAAAGTCTAAGCAGTACGGTTGCGGCTAATGGCGGAACTTTTTATGGAGATGTGGCGTTCCAGAAGGCGACTTTTATCAGCAGACGGTATCAGTATATGCTGGAGTCTTCCAGATATTATGGCGCCGGTTATGTGGCGAACTTTGGACAGATCAATCCGTCAACTTTGCGGCAGACTTCCGGTTTAGGATATCGGGAGACAAAATATGATCTTGTTTCTCCCAAGTTCCTGCCCAGATATGTGGCTGAATTTACGGAGAGAATCGTTAATTACGATATTACGGGAATCTCCCTGCGGGATCTGGGCGATACCCTGCATTCCGACAGAAGAAGAACAAATGTGATCAACCGTGAAGAAGCGCTTGACGTAGTTCTGGGACAGTTTGATGCTCTTGAAGCCGTAGGCAAGGATATTATGGTGAACGGCGGCAACGCCTATGCGTTTGCCTATGCGGATGATATCATCAATGCCCCGGTCAGAGATAACGACTATTTTATCATTGATCAGGATATTCCGTTCTATGAAATGGTGATCCATGGTTATATCAATTACTGCGGAACGCAGATCAATAATGTAAGTACGGACGATAAGCAGGAAGACCTTCTGGAACTGATCGAATACGGAGCTGCGCCACATTATATCTTTACCTGGGAAAACGCAACGGAGATGAAGTACAGCGGTCTGAATATGTACTATGCAACGACTTACGCAAATTGGAGCGCGGAAGCCGTTGAGACCTACCGAATGTTAAGCGAGGCATTAAATCCTGTTATGGGGGCGGAGATGGTTTCCCATGAGGCGTTGGAAAACGGGTTGAGAAAAGTCACCTATAGCAACGGTGTCTGCATCTATGTCAATTATACAGAGAAAGATATTACACAGGACGGTATCGTAGTGCCGGCAAGAGATTATGAGATAGGAGGTGTGAATTAATGGCTAAGAAACAACTATCTCAGGAACATAATGATACAGAAGTAAAGAAAGAAGCTGCAACGCTGGAAAAAGAGCAGGAAACAGTCACAGAAGCAGCGCCTAAGGCAGACGGCGGATCCGCTAAGAAGAAAAGAACGATGGGTCTGACTGCAAGAAGGACGATGAATGGTTATCTTTTTATTCTGCCATGGCTGGTGGGCTTTATCGTGTTTTACCTGAGAAGCCTGATCCTGACGATACAGTTCTCTTTATCGGACCTTTCGGTAGGCGCTGTAGGAGGATATACCCTGGAGTGGAAGGGGCTGGAAAACTTTATCTATGCTTTCCGGGTGCATGCGGAATTTAAGCAGATCCTGACGACTTCCATCGCCGATATGCTGATTGATGTTCCGCTGATTACGTTCTTTAGTTTATTTATTGCGCTTTTGCTAAACAAGAAATTTCCGGGCAGAACATTGGTGCGTGCCATCTTTTTCCTGCCGGTAATCCTGAATGCGGATGCGATAACGGCGGCAATGGATCTGGCAAGGCAGATGATGGCGGGCGGTTTATCTTCCACCAGTGCGGAAGTTGCAGAGTCAGCCTCCGGTGTCAGTGTAGATAAATATATTATCCTTATCAGTAATCTTGCCCTGCCGGGTGTCGTCTTAGAATATATTGTGGAGGCAGTAAAT
>CAMWKA010000019.1 GCA_947174725.1 uncultured Lachnospiraceae bacterium
GGAGGAACTTGATAAAGGATTAAACCCCGCAAGTACGGACAGTGATTATGACGGCGTCTCCGATTACGACGAGTTTCATGTATATGGAACCGACCCGGTAAATGCAGACAGTGACGGGGACAGCATCAAGGATGGGGATGAGATCAGCCTTGGACTTGATCCCTTAAACGGGAGCACAAACGGCGTGCCGGATGGGGAATATATGATTCATCAGGTGGTTGACGCGGACAGTGAAGCACTGGCAGAAATCAATACAGCAGACAGTCCGTACAGGATGTCTATTGAGGTAGATGCGGCAGGATATGTGGCAGGCAATCTGGATGCAGGAGAGACACCGTATGCACATACGATAGAGAATGACGCTATTCTGGGCAATGCAGTCGGGTTGGAATATCAGGATGGCAATGTCGAAAGCATGACGCTGAAATTTGAGATAGCGGAGGCATACAGGGAAAATGAGATCGGTATGTTCCCCGGGGAGGAAGAAATAGAGGGAATTAAGAGGCTGAATGTCTTTAAATATTTTGAGGATATGAATATGCTCCTTCCCATAGAAACAAAATTTGATATGGAAAATCATATTGTCTATACAGAAGTGGATGAATTTGGAACCTACTGCCTGATGGATCTGGAGAAATGGCTGTTAAACTTTGACCTGCCGGAGACGGAAGCGGAAGTGGCAGCCCTGAGCATTGATATGTATGAAGCCGAAGAAGAAATGCAGCCGGAAGAGGGGATATATTTTGGCTGCACGGATGAATATAATGAAGAAGATTCCATATGGCAGGAAGGGGAGTTCATAGAGCCGGAGGAGCTGGAAAGCCTTGTGACGCAGGAAGAAGCGTATGAAACAGAAGAAGCGTATATAATGGAAAATGTGCCCATGCTGATGGCGTTGGACCTGGGGGATGGCGTTAGTAATGACATTGATCATTCCTATATTGATAATGCCAATATTGATATTGTATTTATCCTGCAATGCGCGGGCTTATCCCCAACAGATTTTCAAAGGCAAAAAGATATGATCGTGCAAGTGGCGCAGAGACTGGAAAGGAATCATCCTAATGCTTCTGTCAGAATAGGGGTTCTGGCGTTTTATTACAATTATGCATCATGGTTAAAGTCAGATGGCGAAAAATGGTTTACGTCTTCCGCTTCCCTAAAGAACGTGTTAAGCCGTCAGGGTTACAGTTTTATAACTAACTACTGCAGTACTTCAGAAGCGTTTAAATTGTTTTACGATACAGCAGACTTAAGGGAGGATGCGGCCAGATTTGTATATACGTTGTATAATGGAAATACTGGATATGGATTTGGGGGTTATTATGACCAGAACTCCATCTGCAGCAAGTTTGATATTCATTATTCGGAAATTTCCGCGAATGGATACGCCTATCTGTCAAAGGAAACAGAGATAAGAGTAAAGACGCTGATTGCATATACAAAAGGGATTTTTATTGAATTTGATGGTTTTACTGCCGGTGTGGTTTATGAGCATATCCGGCAGAATGTGGAGCCGGTGGTACAGCCGGTTGACTTTGCTGTTATCCTGCCAACGGGATGGAACCAGATTACCCTGACACAGCCGCTTAATTCAGAAAACGGGGCAAATTCAGACACGGATACCCTGACGGACTGGGAAGAGGTCAATACGAATATGATATCGTGGGATGCCAATGGGGAGATTGTCCTGCCGACAATTTATGAATGTATGCAGTCAACTGAGGTATCTTATGCACAATCCGGATTGGATCGATTTTTATCAGGTTTTATGACGGAACCCAATTTGGATGATTGTCAGGAACATGTGGATTATGTTGTACATAATTGTGAAATTTTGCCGATATATTCTAATCCGGTGAACGAAGATACGGATCGGGATGGTATATATGATGGTATTGATATCAGACCTATGGAGGAAGATGAATATGGTGATAAATTTGACGAATTGATTAATGATGGATATATTGATATGAAAACAATGATTCAGACTGAAGATGGATTTACGATTTGTATGACGCCGGTTTGCGATATTTTAAATGAATTGGGATATGTAGATACTGCAATTCCATTTTTTAATCAAACTGAGATAGATGAAAACGGTAATGTAAAAATATATGGAATGTCGGAAATGGCTAATGACTGGTATTTTTATTCGGTAAAAACTACAAACGGTACAGCATTTAGTATGATAAAATTACGGGATGCTGTTGGGTATTTAAGCGTACCGGCTGCAGCGGTTTCATTTGTAGGGTTTGATATCGAAATATTACAAAAAAATGGTGGAGACGTTTGTTCAGAAAATCTAGATAGTGAATTTAGGAAGGTAATGTTGCCGGATGGAAGTGAAAGAAGTAGTGTTTTAGTTTCCTATTTTAAAAATCCTCATTCGGACGCTTTGTATGTTATTCCACAGATTTATGTAAGAGTAATTCTGCAGAACGAATGTATAAATCAAAATAAAAATGTGATTGACATGACGATTGAGGTTGCAAGTGGTTATGCGCAGCAAACATTAAATGAATATCAGGTTGGAAATGCATTGGGCAATTCGGAAATATATAATGATAATGGAACGGATGATAAATCAGATGATTATATTATGATTGCAGATCCATATAACCCCACTTTGGAGGAGCAAGAATGTATTTTGGCAATGCGATCAGGAAATCCTAGTTATCATTCATTTGCAGCAGAAATAGTAGCTCATGCTTTTGCAGCAAGATATTACATTAATGGAAGAAGTTCTTATAGGGCCGATCTGAGTGTAAGTGATAAGGAAATTCAAGAAGAATTAGATAAAGAAGAAAGACCATATAAGGATAGTATGGGAGAATTTTTGAAGAGACAAATGGCATTGGGCGATATTATTCCTGCAGATTTAGTTTTAAATATTGATTGGGATACTGTTTTTTAAAAAATATTAATCTGGTTGAAGGGATACATTTCATATGTATTCCTTCATTTTAAAAGGAGTAATTTTTTGATGATGTGGATTTATAATATCTTATTTATTATATTTTGGGTATTTATGGCTCTTACACCTGTTCTTTTAATTGGATCAGGAATATATGCAGGATTTTCCATTAAAAGAAGATGGTTTTATCCGGCTTTGGGATATTTTGTTTGTTTACTTGTTTATGATGGAATATTTATGCATACTTTTTTATGTGTTGTTGAAATATTCTCTCCGATTTTAATGGAATTGTTTAAAACAGGGTGGATAGTTCTGTTGGTTATATCCTATGTTGTAATGTTCGTTATAGTAATTATGCGGAGAAAAGGAAAGAGATGGATCAGTATTTTGATCAGCTTGATCTTGATTGCGCTTACGATTTTTGCGTTTAGAATAGCTTTCATTAAATTAAGAGATGATTGGAGAGAAAAATACTGCACCACATATTATAAATATCCGGACTATATCATTAGGGAAATGGATTGGGATTCCATTCAAAAATGGTTTGGACCATTTACACAGTCGGGTGATCGTCTTTTTTATCGTCCTTGGGGAGCGTATTACGCATATACGGATGAGCAGGGTAATTGCTGGTATTATACTATATATTTTGAGGAAGGAAAGGTAATGGATATCCGCATGGAGATTCACTGATTCCAAGATTTTATTTGACGTTTTTTGTTTAAGTAAATCAGGTACAAATTTGCCCATTTTCTTTAACGATTGTTGACCGGTATTGTTGAGGATATTATAATTTGTTATAAATATGATTATATCATGCTATGCGGAACAATAACTATTGCGGAAAACTAATTGTCACCACATTAATGAGAGAAGGAAAAATGGATCCATCGGGAGTAAGAATAATAAGTCTTTTTCTAATATGTGTTGTGGAACTTTGCATATGGCCGTTATTGTGCCTGATCGTTGCGGGTGTTGTTCAGTTGATCAATAAAAAAATCCGTAAAAAGAAGCCGACCGGACGGGGAATAAAATTAGCTGCGTATGCTACAATTGGATTCATAACATTGGTGCTGTTGGAAATAGTTTATTTTACTATGTACTGGTTTTTACAGTTTTCCGTATGGCTGTTATTATGCCTGATCGTTACGTTAATTACGGCGGCTGTTCAGCTGATCAATAAAAAAATCCGTAAAAAGAAGCCGATCCACTGGGCAATCAAACTAGCCGGATATGTGGCTTTTTATGCCATAACATTATTTGTTGTATGCAAGGTCTTAGAGCCATATCCCAGTAACTGGTTTGCGACAAATAAGGAATATCGTGAACTTGTGTACGAGCTGTATAATCAGGAGTTGTATTGTCATGAATATCGAGAAGTATATAAAGGTTTCTATGGAGAATTCGTAATTTCCTTTACAGAAAGTTTGGGAGGAACAATGGAGCAAAGAGATTATATAACACTTAAAAATGCAGTTGAAGAATATATGGAAGTGAATGAAAGTTTTCAGGAAAAAAGAATAAGCCTTAATTTTCGTCTTAGTTCTGGAGAGTCTTTATGCAATATTTTTAACTTTAATCCCGAGATGGGAGAGATGGGGACAGATGTACCTTGTTGGTTTGTTAAAGGTATTTATGCAAACAACTGTACGGAGTTGGCAGTATTTTATCATGATTTCTCAGGAATTAGTGCTAGGGTCGGAACATTGGATGATATGCAGGAACTTGCAAACCTATGTAACCTTACCTATCTTAAATTATATGTTAATGGTATGGATAAGGAAGATCAAGATCTGGAAGTGCAATATTTAGAAGAGTTAAATACTTTATTACCGGATTGTGAAATTCATCTAAATTAATATTGAAAATAGTCCTGCTTGGGAGAATTTTGCTGATTAAAAACAGAAATATAATTCTTTATCACATCAATGGTAAAACGACAGCCAATTAATGCTTGCGTATCTCCTAAAAAACTTATATAGTATACATCAATAAATGATGATATAGACAGAGGCAGCTGACTCTGTCTATATCTGCCTAAAGCGGACTGATCGTTAAAAAGGATGTATCACGCCACAGGCGATCTTGGTTCCGGAATTGCCGGAGGGCTGCGTGGTAAAATCATCAGGATGTTCATGCACGATCACTGATCTGCCAATCACTTGCGGGATCGTAAGCTGTTCCGCATAGACGGTCATAAAGGAATAGCCGTTGCAGGAGAGGAGCGGCGGAAGATCGCCCGCGTGTTTCGGATGCGGCTGATTAAGCGGATTGTAATGGCTTCCGGTGTTGGCAAAATCATCCGAACAGTCGCCGTTTTCATGGATATGGAAACCATAAAAGGAAGGGTATTCTGTGGTTTCTGACGGCAGATGATAAAATTCCGCTGCGATCAGGATACCTTCATAAGGCGTCTGATAGAAGCGGACGGTTCCTTTCAAATCGGGATATTTGTTACTTCCGTAAACAAGGGCGAGTGCCTGCGGAGAGTTATCATGCATAAGATTCATAAAGTAATCATAACAGGGATAAAAAACCATGATTGTTCCTTAATAAAAAGGTTTGTTTATCTATATGCATTACGTTGCATAAAGGTGAAATAAATCATGAAATAAGCAAAATATTACAGGTCGGTAGATCTGAAAACTGTAAAAGGAAAGGAGACGGACGAATTATGACAAGAACAGAATTGGAAGAACTTTGCGCAAAGATGACATTGGAGGAAAAAGCAGGACTATGTTCCGGCAGCGATTTTTGGCATACGAAGCCGGTAGAACGTCTTGGCATACCGGCAATGATGGTATCCGATGGACCGCATGGACTTCGTAAACAGAAAGACGAGGGCGATCATTTGGGAGTGAATGACAGTATCAAGGCAGTCTGCTTTCCCACAGGATGTACGATTGCAGCTTCTTTTGACAGGGATTTGATCAGGGAAATGGGAGAAGCCCTTGGCACTTCCTGTCAGGCGGAAGGCGTAGGTGTGATTTTGGGTCCCGCCGTGAATATCAAACGTTCTCCTTTATGCGGACGGAATTTTGAGTATTATTCCGAAGATCCTTATGTTGCCGGAGAGATGGCGGCAAGTTATATCGAAGGCGTACAGAGTAAGCATGTGGGAACCAGTATCAAGCATTTTATGGCAAACAGTCAGGAAACGAGAAGAATGTCTTCAGATTCCAGAGTGGATGAGCGGACGATGAGGGAGATCTATCTGCCTGCATTTGAAACGGCAGTCAAAAAATCAAAGCCGTGGACGGTGATGTGCTCTTATAACCGTATCAACGGAACTTATGCTGCGGAAAATAAATGGCTGCTGACAGAACTTCTTCGGGACGAATGGGGATTTGATGGATTTGTTGTCAGTGACTGGGGCGCTGTCAATGACCGTGTGGCAGGAGTAAAGGCGGGGCTAGATCTGGAAATGCCGCCTTCCTTTGGAGTAAATGATAAGCTGATCGTAGAGGCTGTAAAAAATGGTACGCTTGAGGAAAAGGTATTGGATGAAGCGGTGATCCGTATTTTAAATATCATATACCGTTATATGGAGCATCGTGATAAGACGGCTGTATTTGACCGGGAAGCGCAGCATGATCTCAGTAGGAAGGCGGCTGAGGAATCTCTTGTGCTTTTGAAAAATGAAGGCGTTCTGCCATTGAAGAAAGAACAGAAGATTGCCATCATCGGACAGTATGCAAAGAAACCAAGGTATCAGGGCGGCGGAAGTTCGCACATCAATAGTCACAAGGTGTCAGGCATGCTTGATTTTGTGCAGGATATGAAGAATGTCACCTATGCACAGGGATATGATGACAGATTAGAGGAGGCTGACATTGATCCTGCGGGAGAGGATCAATTAAGGGCGCTGCTGGATGAAGCGGTTCAGGCGGCAAAAGAAGCGGAGGTAGCAGTCATTTTTGCCGGATTGCCGGACAGCTTCGAGTCAGAGGGATATGACAGAAAGCATATGCGGATGCCGGACAGTCAGAATACGTTGATTCACGAAATTGCCAAGGTTCAGCCCAATACCATTGTGGTTCTGCACAATGGTTCTCCGGTAGAGATGCCTTGGGTAGATGAGGTCAAAGGTATTCTGGAGGCCTATCTGGGTGGTGAAGCGGTAGGCGAAGCGGAGTATAATATTTTATTTGGCAACGTCAATCCCAGCGGCAAGCTGGCAGAGACATTTCCGCTGCGGTTAGAGGATAATCCTTCGTATCTGTATTATATCGGGGAAGGGGATATGACGGAATACCGGGAGGGCGTCTTTGTGGGATATCGTTATTACGATACAAAGAAAATGCAGACATTGTTTCCCTTTGGACATGGTCTGAGTTATACGGAATTTGCCTATTCCAATCTTCGATTAGAATGTGGCGATCATAAGATCAGCGGTCGCATTACGGGCGGTAATTCCGGTACAGAGGCTCAGAATGGGGACGATATTCTCAGGATCGAAGATATCGACTGGCTGACAGTATCTGTTGATGTTACGAATACGGGAAGCTTGGAAGGAAAAGAAGTTGTCCAGCTTTATGTTGCCGACGAGGAAAGCTCCGTCATCCGTCCGATGAAAGAGTTAAAAGGATTTGAAAAGGTCAGTTTAAAACCGGGCGAGACAAAGACAGTGCAGTTTACGCTGGATGCCAGGGCATTTGCTTACTATCATACGGAGCTGGAGGAATTTTTTGTAGAAAGCGGAATCTTTCATATTTTAGTCGGAAGTTCCTCCAGAGAGATCCGTGGAGAAGGCAAGGTTTATGTAGAGGGAACCAAGGCATATAAACCTAAATATCATTTAAATACGACGATTGGCGATCTTATGAAGGATGAAAAAGCGTCACGTATTCTTGCACCATTATTCACGGCCAGTACGTTAGTGGAAGTCTGTGATACGGATGGCGCGGAAAAGGGTGAAGAGGATTCCTTTACGGGATTGCAGGAGGCAATGATGGGGTATCTGCCGCTTCGCGGAATGGTAAGCTTTCAGGATGGGTCGGTTGATTTCGAGAAACTTCAGAAGATTTTGGATCAACTGAACGAATAGAAGAAATAGGTCGCAGCAAGCAGCTCGATATGGAGGGAGATTGAAAAATAAGATGGATATCTTATTTTTCAATCACAATTTGTGCCTGCGGCAGCATACAACAAAAAGCTTACGCTTTTTGTTGTCGGGAATTGCAGGTTATGGAAAGGCATGGTTATTAGTATGGAAACATCTGCGGTAGCGATATTGAAAAAGGGCGAGGGCAGACTGCTTAAGGCAGGTGGTCTATGGATCTTTGATAATGAGATCGACGCCATTAGGGGAACGTGTGCAGACAGTGGTATCGCAGCGGAAAAAGCCGTGCGGGATGGAGTCTATCGTAATGGAGATATTGTGAACGTCGAAGATTTTGACGGATATCCCATGGGGAAAGGCTTTATCAATTTAAATTCCAAGATCAGGATCCGCATGATGACCCGCGTGGCAGATCAAAAAATTGATGAGGAGTTTCTTCGGATGCGTGTGAGGGACGCATGGGAATACCGGAAGAAGACTGTAGATATCAGCAGCTGCCGCATAATCTTTGGAGAGGCGGATTTTCTGCCGGGACTGGTGGTTGATAAATTCTCAGATGTGTTGGTGGTTCAGTCGCTTGCGCTTGGCATCGACCGCTATAAAGAGACCATTATCGGGATGCTGAAAACCACAATGGCTGAGGATGGCATCACGATCCGCGGCGTTTATGAGAGAAGCGACGCTAAGGAACGTGAAAAGGAAGGCATGACGCGTGTCACAGGATTTCTGGGTGAGGAATTTGACACCAGAGTTCCGATCGTGGAAAATGGCGTGAAGTATATCGTAGATGTGAAAGACGGTCAGAAGACGGGATTCTTTTTAGACCAGAAATATAACCGTCTTGCGATCCAGAAACTGTGTAAGGACGCCAAAGTGTTAGACTGCTTTACCCATACGGGTTCCTTTGCGCTAAATGCCGGGATTGCCGGGGCAAAGAGCGTATTAGGCGTGGATGCTTCTAAGCTGGCGGTAGAGCAGGCTGCGGAGAACGCCGCGCTAAATGGACTTTCCGAAACTGTAAGATTTCAATGTGAGGATGTATTTGAACTATTGCCAAAACTGATCGAACAGGGTGAGCAGTATGATGTGGTGATCTTGGATCCGCCCGCATTTACCAAATCCCGAAGCTCCATAAAAAATGCCGTGAAAGGTTATCGTGAGATCAATCTCAGAGGGATGAAGCTGGTGAAAGACGGAGGTTATCTGGCAACGTGTTCCTGCTCTCATTTTATGGATTATGAACTCTTTACCAGAACGATCGGCGAAGCGGCAAGGGGCGCTCATAAACGGCTGCGTCAGGTGGAATTTCGCACCCAGTCGCCGGATCACCCGATCTTATGGTCGGCGGGGGAAAGTTACTATTTAAAGTTTTATATTTTTCAAGTGTGCAGCGCAAGTTTCCCGTGAATGTTATCATAAAATAGAATTGAAACCTAAGTTTGATAATGTTATAATTTGAATTTGGAAAGTGAAGGAAAGGCAGGGCGGTTTCTGTGGAAACGTACGAGATTTTCCGGGATTTGGCAATTATTATCTTATCAGCTAAATTTATGGGAATTGTAGCGAAAAAATGTAAAGCCCCGATGGTAGTAGGCGAAATTATTGCGGGTCTGATCGTGGGTCCTTGTTTGTTTGACTGGGTTGTAAGTTCTGATTACATAGCAAAGATGGCGGAGATCGGCGTTATATTGATCATGTTTTCCGCTGGTCTGGAGACGAATCTGAAGGAGTTAAAAAAATCCGGTCTGATCGCCTTTCTGGTTGCCTGTGCAGGCGTATTTGTGCCGTTTGTGGGAGGTGCTATTTTATATATGGCATTTTACGGATGGTCGGCGTGGGGGTCAGAAGGCTTTTTCAAAGCGCTGTTTATTGGTTCCATCATGACGGCGACTTCTGTAGGGATCACAGTAGAGTGTCTGCGTGAAATGGGATTTCTGAAAGGGAAGATCGGGCAGACGATCCTAAGCGCGGCGATCATTGATGATGTGATCGGTATCATTGTTTTGACTTTTGTGATAGGGTTTAAGGATCCAAGTTCCGATACTTTGCTGGTAGTGAACAACATGGTTGTCTTTTTTGCGGCTTCTCTGGTTGGAGGTTATCTGCTTTATCGGATCATGCAGAAGGTAGATGCAAGATACCCACATTCAAGGAGGATTCCGATCATTGGCCTTGGAATCTGTTTTGCCATGGCATATTGCGCGGAGAAGTATTTCGGCATTGCGGACATTACCGGCGCTTATGTGGCAGGCATCATTCTGTGCAATATACGGGATGCGGAATATATTGACCGGAAGGTATCCATCAATAATTATATGTTCTTTGGACCGATCTTTTTTGTCGCTATCGGATTAAAGACGAATCTAAGGGAGCTGGATACCAGCATGCTCTTGTTCTCTGTCTGCTTTGTCCTTATGGCGATGCTGACGAAGATCATAGGCTGCGGTTTGATGTCCAAAGTATGCGGCATCAAAGGGATTGACTGTATCAAGATCGGCGTAGGTATGATGACACGCGGCGAGGTGGCGCTGATCATCACACAAAAGGGACTCGCACTGGGAATTATTGATTCCTCCTATTTCACGGCTGTAATTTTATTAATAATTGTATCTAGTATTTTAGTGCCGATTCTATTAAAATACTTATATACGAAAGCGCCCGATCCGACGGAACCTGCGGTGCAGAGCACATAGTTATGCAGTACGGTTTAATGGACATGTAACCTGTTACTCTATTATCAAACAGATAAGGGAGGTAACGGTTATGAAAGGATATTATATCAGTGAAGGATATATGGGATTGGTTGGTACGAAATATGTCCTGTTTGTAAATGAGGAAGAATATCTGGAATTCGTAAAAGAGCAAAATTTGAAAGTGGGATAGCGGCATAAGGTTTTGCCGTCATTCAAAATAATCACATACAGAAAGGAAATTTGATTGTGAAGCTTAGTAAAAAGATGATCTCCGGAATCGTAATTGCAGCAGCATTGCTGATCGGTATTATCGGTCTGATAGTAATGATGCCAAAGGGTCAGGACGCCGCAGAGGATCAGGTGGCGGTGAATAGTGGTGAAACATTGCAAGACGCCGCAGGGACAGATGCGGGAGAAACTGTGCTGCAGGGTCAGGCGGCGGATGCGGCTTCTGGGCAGAGTAATGGATCCGATGATACATCCGGCAATACGGAGACGGCAGATCCTAATACTGCGGCAGGACAGGAAAACACTTCCGGGCAGGGCGTTGTAATTGATCAAAATGGTACTGACGAACAGACGGTGTCAGGACAGGCGGCAGAGACAACACCGGCATCAACCCCTGTATCTGCTACAGGAACCCCGGTAGCGATTCATGGTAAACTGTCTGTCAGAGGCAGCGGATTGGTTGATAAAAACGGCAATGAATTTCAGATTCAGGGAGTATCTACCCATGGTATCGCATGGTTTCCTGAATATGTAAATAAGGCGGCATTTCAGACAATCCGTGATGAATGGGGCGCTAACTGCATCCGTCTTGCCATGTATTCTGCGGAATATGGCGGATACTGCACCGGAGGCAGTCAGTCGGAATTGAAGCAGCTGGTAAATGACGGGGTATCTTATGCGACAGAGCTTGGAATGTATGTCATTATTGACTGGCATATCATGAATCAGGACGGCGACCCCAATACTCACAAGACAGAGGCCTTGGCATTTTTTGAGGAGATGTCTTCCAAATATGCGAATTATGACAATGTGATCTATGAGATCTGTAATGAGCCAAATGGAGGAACCCAGTGGTCTTCTATCAAAAGTTATGCCATGGAAGTCATTCCGGTCATTAAGGCAAATAATCCCGACGCGATCATCATCGTAGGTACGCCGAACTGGTCTCAGGATGTGGATGTCGCTGCCAATGATCCGATTACCGGATACAGCAATATCATGTATACGATCCATTTTTATGCGGACACGCACAGGGACAGCTTGCGGCAGAAGATGCAGACGGCTATTGATAAAGGACTTGCGTTGTTCTGCACGGAATTTGGAATCTGTGATGCCAGCGGTTCCGGCGCTAACAATATTACAGAAGGCGACAGGTGGATCTCTGCAATGGACAGCAATAATATCAGCTACTGCATCTGGAATCTGTCAAATAAAGCGGAAACAAGTTCGCTTATCCAGAGTGGCTGTAATAAAACATCCGGTTGGACAACGAATGATTTATCGGAAGCCGGAAAATGGTATGTCGGGGTTCTGGACAGTGGCGTAACGCCGGGTTCAACAGGTATTTCGTCCGATACAGGCAATAATAACAATAACGGCAACAACAATAACAATAACGGTAACAATAACAGTAGCAATAACAATAACAATAACAGCAGTACACCCGCGGTTACGGCGAGCTCCGCCAACACGCAGGTTACCATTGCCAATTCCGGTGGCTGGTCAAGCGGAAACGGCAACTGCTCCCAATACACAGTAACCATTAAGAATACCGGCAGCACAGCGGTCAATAATTGGAAGGTCACGGTAAGTTTTGGCAGCAATGTGACGCTGGACCAATCATGGAGCGGAAGTTTCTCAGCAAACGGCAGCAACATTACGATCACGCCGGTGGATTTTAACCGCGAGATCGCCGCAGGACAAAGCGTTGAGGTAGGATTTATCATTTCTTATTCCGGAAGTGTGGGAACACCGACAGTATCGATTGATTGATGAATCACAGGGGTTGCCGGAAGGTAACCCCTGTTTGTTTCTTGTGAAAGTAAATACAATTATCTTCTGTGAGGACATTCATGCAAACCGCAGGGACCACAACCGGGTTTTTTCGGTGGGGGCGGAGGCGGGCAGAATGGACAGTTTCCACCGCCGGGCGGAGGTGGAGGAGAAGGGCGGGAACAGGATGGACAGGATGGTCCTTCCGGTCGGCCCCAATGGTCATGCCGTCTGCCGCGAAACATATTTTGAAAGAACATAGGAATCCTCCCGATGTCATTTTATAATATACTATGTAAT